>JBCBLJ010000961.1:0-2897 GCA_038520195.1 Planctomycetota bacterium | reverse complement strand
CTCGTTGGTGGTGAGTTGACGATTTCCAGTTCTTTGACGATCAATGGTTCGGTCAACGGTCTACAGATCGATGGGCGTTCGAGTCATCGCGTTTTTCGGGTGGACGACGGCGTTTCTTCTCAGGCGAATGTGACCATTCGAGACTTGTCGATCCGCAATGGTTTAGCGGACGGCGCAGATGGTGGAGGGGTGCTCAACCGCGAAAACTTGACCCTCGAACGCGTCAGTGTTTTCAGCAACGAAACCTCCCGAAGTGGTACCGGGGGACGCGGTTCAGGGATCGCAAACCTGGGCGGCACATTGACCGTCCGCGACTCACAGATCACTCGCAACCAGAGTCGCGGTTCAGCCGGTGTCGATGGTGGAGGAATCTACTCGACCGGTCCTTTGACGGTTACTGGCTCGGTTATTGCCGACAACAGCGTCGACAACAGCAATTCGACTCGTGGAGGTGGGATCTACACCAGCGGCGGAGCCGTGATTCGTCACTCGACGATCGCCGGTAACAGTCTCATGGCCTCGGGAGGGAGTGTGGAAGCTCAAGGAGGCGGGATCTTTGCCACCGGAGGATTGATCCTCGATCACGTGGTGGTCGCCGATAACACTGCCGCCGGTGACCCGTCAAGGGACAACATCCCAGACGTCGCCGGTGCGGTCACTTCTTACTACTCACTGATTGAAGACATCACCGGAGCGACCATCACCGACAACGGCGGAACCATCACCGGAATCGATCCGCAGTTGACGAACAATCGGACGCCGGCTGAGCAGAGTGCATTGGTCAACGCCGGTGATCCTGCGGCGTTTCCTGGACAAGGGAATGTGCCACTCACCGATTTCGAAGGCAACCCGCGGTTGCAACGGTCTCGAATCGACATCGGAGCGATGGAAGTTCAGTTTCCGCCGACACTTCTCAGTTTCACCCGTCAAACTCCAAGCGATGAGATTACCACCGCTGACACACTGGTCTTCACGGCAATCTTTGACGAAGCGGTGACGAACCTTGATGGTTCCGACTTCGATGTCACAGGGACAACCGCAACCGTCACCGGAGTCACCGCGGTCAACCCCACCGAGTTTACGCTGACCGTGAGTGGCGGAGATCTGGCAACCGTCAGTGCGGTGGTCGGTTTGAATTTGAATTCGAATCAAAACATCACCGACCTTGGCGGAGATCCCCTGGGCAATACCGAACCGGCCGTGGATGAAACCTACTCCCTCGACAATGCGGGCCCAGCCATTACCGACATTCGACCCGATAACAGGCCTCTAAATCCCGTCAGTTGGCCCGGCCACATCACCGTCAAAGCGACCGATCCCAACGGCGTCGCATCGGTTGGAATTGGCATCCGAAATCTCGGCGCTGCACGCTTCTGGGACGGCACTGCGTTTGCCAGCCGAACAGCCGTCTATTTCCCCGCGACACGAATCCCGAACACCGATGATTGGCGTATTCCATTCGATGAGTCCAATTTAAGTACCCAGAACCATCGCTTCTGGATTCAAGCGACTGATAACCTGGGCAATCAAATCAACGATGCAAGGGGGCCCATCTTTTTCTACGACCAGACGATCACCGTTGATACCTTAACGGATGTGTCGAACGGAGACTTCTCCGTCGGTGATCTGTCCTTGCGAGAAGCACTGGAACAGATTGCTACGTTTTCGGGCGGTCCCTACACGATTGGTTTTGCCGAAGGACTGAGCGGACAGACCCTCAACTTGACGAGTGGTCCGCTGACGATCGCGGGTGATGTCACCATCGATGGCGATTTGAACAACGATGGCAAGCCAGACATCACCATCAACGCGGGAAATGGTACGGATGGGCTTCCGCGGACATACGACGGCAACCGAATTTTCACGATCGATGATGGCGATTCTTCGAAGTCGTCCAGCGTCACGATCGACGGTCTGACTTTGATGGGCGGTGATAGCGGCACTTTCGGCGGCGGTTCCGCTGGCGCTTCCGGCGGCGCGATCTTCAACAGTGAGAACTTGACCGTCAAAAACAGCGTCCTGAAAGTCAATGCCACGCGAGCGAACGGAGGCGCCATTTTTAGTAGCCCGTCCGCCGCCGTGACCGTGATCGATTCCGCGTTAACCGGCAACTTTGCCAACAATGCCGGGGGAGCAATCTACGTCGACTCATTCGGTGTCGGAGAAATTCGCAACAGTCTGATTGCGCAGAACTCTTCCACCAATGTCGGCGGTGGCCTCCTGAATCTTGGGAACGTCGGCATTGTCAATTCGACCTTTTCCGCCAATACAACCACTTCGAGCGGTGGGGCAGTCTCCAATGGCGGTCACTTGAATGTCGGTCATAGTACGTTCGCTCAGAATGTCGCCGCGTCTGGAGGAACAGATATCGGTGGATTGGGACTCACGGATTCGGCCAACCTTTCCCACTCGATCTTCACCGGGACCGTTGACGGGCAAACGACCGTGACGGGTGACTACAACCTGTTCGCAGGCACGGTGACGATCGCGGGCTCCAACAACTTGATGAATACGGACCCCAAACTCGGCCCGCTACAAGACAATGGCGGACTGACACAGACACACGCGCCGACGGTTGACTCGCCGGCGATCGGAGGGGGCGACTTCTTACTCATGTCGGGAGTCAGCATCGTTCCTGTAAACGACCAACGCGGTCCCGGATTCGACCGAGTCGTCGACGTGATTGACATCGGAGCCTTCGAAGATATCGCGCCGGTCCTGCATAGCTTTACCCGGCAGACGCCGATGTCCGAGCTGACCAATGCGGATTCGCTCGTGTTCCGCGCCACATTCAGCGAAGACGTGCAAAACGTGGGGGCACGGGCCTTTAGTGTCGACGGATCCGTTAACACTCGTGTCTCGGGTGTCGCACCGATTGATGCGAGGACGTACGACAT
>JBCBLJ010000038.1:0-21584 GCA_038520195.1 Planctomycetota bacterium | reverse complement strand
CGTTTGAGAACGTGCAAGCTCGAATCCGAACCATGTTACTGATGAGTCGCGGATTCGTGCTTGGCACCGGTGATATGAGCGAGCAGGCGTTGGGTTGGTCCACCTACAACGCCGACCACATGTCGATGTACAACGTCAATACGTCGATCCCAAAGACGCTCGTTCGATTCCTGGTTCGCTACGCGGCGGAACACTTCTTTGGCGGAGAACTGAAGGAGCTATTGCATCGGATTGCCGACACGCCGATCTCACCAGAATTGCTGCCGCCGTCCCAAGAAGGCACGATCCGTCAAAATACCGAATCATCAATCGGTGCTTATGAGCTCCATGACTTTTTTCTTTATCACTTCGTCCGAAACGGATTTGAGCGGGAAAAAATCCTGTACCTCGCGTCTCACGCGAGTTTCAGCCAGACCTACGATCATTCGACCATCGCCAAGACGCTCGAGATTTTCGTGACGCGGTTCTTCCGCAACCAGTTCAAACGCAATTGCGTTCCCGATGGACCCAAGGTCGGTTCGGTGAGCCTCTCACCGCGTGGTGACTGGCGGATGCCATCGGACGCCGACCACGAGGCCTTCTGATGCAGCCGATGACCGCCGCAGCCATCCAGTTCAACCATCGACCTGGAGACAAGGCTTACAACCTTTGCCGTGTCGACGCGTTGGCTGCCGAGGCGGCAAAGCAGGGCGTGACGTTGGCCGCGTTTCCAGAGATGTGTTTGACCGGCTACTGGCATGTTCGCAATCTATCACGAGAACAGATCGAATCGCTCGCCGAGCCCATCGGAGGGAAATTCACCGAAGCCCTGGTCAACATCGCCAAGGGTTATTCGATGACCATCGGTGCCGGACTGATCGAGCGTGCAGACGATGGCACTCTCTACAATTCGTATGTGGTCGCGATGCCCAACGGTGAGATCGCGGTACACCGAAAACTGCACTGCTTCATCAGCGAACACCTTGCATCCGGCGATGAATACACGGTGTTTGATATTCCTCAGGGCGCCCGCGTCGGTGTGCTGATTTGCTACGACAACAACATCGGCGAGAACGTCCGAATGAATGCGATGGCGGGGGCAGAGATCCTGCTCGCGCCGCACCAGACCGGTGGATGCACGTCTCCGAGTCCGCGATGCATGGGTGCGATCGATGTTGGTTTGTGGGAGCAAAGGGAAAAGGATCCCGAGTCGATCGAACGGGAGTTTCGTGGGCCAAAAGGGCGTGAGTGGTTGATGCGTTGGTTACCCGCGCGGGCGCATGACAACGGTCTTTTCATCTTGTTCAGCAACGGTGTCGGCGTCGATGACGACGAAGTGCGGACCGGCAACTCAATGATCCTTGACGCTTATGGTGCGGTGTTGGCGGAAACGTGGAAGGCCGAGGATGCCATCGTCGCCGCGGACCTCGATCCCGCAATGCTGTCATCCTGTACTGGACGAAGATGGATTCGTTCTCGGCGACCGGAACTCTATGGCCCGATCGCGAAACCAACGGGTCTGGAGAAAGACACACGTCAGGTCCGATTTGAAAGCGTGGACTGACCGCTTTTCGAAGCTCAGGGCCGTCCAAAGATCGTCGAGTAGACCATGCCCAGTTGGGTCCAGTCGATCGATTGGTTGTTGAGCATTTGGCGGAGTGTTTGGACGTGTAGAATGCAGCGTTCGGTCGGCGAGTCGCCATGGACGGTTCCGCACTGAGCACGAATCACGTCGATTTCTCCGTCGTTCAATTCCACCGAGAACAAGTGGATTCGGTGGGTCAGCAGGGTGCTGGTGGATTGCCGCGTGTCCACCAAGTGGAATCGGTCGGCGGGCAAGCTAATGCCGGTTTCCTCGAGCAATTCGGCCGACGCCTGTTCAAGTGGAGAGGCCGGCTGAAATGACGAACCGCCAGGGAGTTCCCAGACGTAGCCGTCGCCACCGCTCGCCGCGCTGCGAAACTCTTTCACCAGAACGACTTCCGAATCGAGAGGATCGTCGGCTCGATGCCACGCCAGCACCAAAGCGACGTCGACGCGGGTGATCAGAAACTCACCGCGTTTGTTTCGATTTTCCTCTGGGACATGGAGGTTCGCACGGAGCACCCAGCAGAACAAATGCCGTTTGGATCCGACTCGAAACTGCCAAAGCACCTCCGCGCCGTCCAGCCGGTGGCCGACTTCACGGTGGGAGGCATACCAATTTTGGAATTCGTCGCGACACCAGATGAAGAGAGGTACCTCACGCTCGCCGCCGTGGCGGAGGGCTCCTTCACCGACCATTTCTAATGTGGCATCGACGGTTGATTCCAGCGTGTTGCAGTGAGGAACGCCAGCCCGCTTCGCGTAGTGGCGCAGGTACGTGTTCTTTGGCGCAGACGACGGCGCACCGAAGACGGCCTTTCCGCTGTCGTACCACATGCCCCACTCAACGTTGGTCGTAAACGCTGGCATGTCCGAGAGATCGCGGGGGACCCAAAAGAGGATCACGTCCGCCATCGCGAGCCCCATTCGTTCCCATTCGACCTGCGAGTCGTAGTTGGAGAATGCCTCGCCACTTCGGGGCTCCGGAATGAACACCACTCCGTCGTATCCGCGCTGCTCAAGCAGACTGAGGCATTGCGGTCTCCATGACTCTGTTTGGTCGGACCGGGGTGTGGGACCGGCCAAGAAAATAGCGCTGGAAAAGGACGAGGGCGGCGTCTCCGTTGCCCAAACCAACTGCATGGATCGCGTCATCCCAATCGGTTCTTGCCGATGTTTTCTTCTTGGTGAATGGTGACGGGCCAACCGGGGAACTGGTTGTCGGCTTTACCGTCGGTCGGATCGATCAGAAACCGAAACGAGTTGACGGTATACGTCAGCGACTCGGTGTCGATGGAGACGAAACCGAAACCGCTGCCTTTTTGATGCGCCTTTTCATAGCGGTTCTTCGACGTTGGCACGATCGGGTTACCAATGGAGTAAACGTAGACTCTGTTGCCGAGTCCGTCTTGATATTCGCCAGTGTGATCCAAGCCGTGCGCTGGTCGGTTCGCATGTTCCATCTCCACTTCATCGGCACGCCACCAGCGCGGGTACCCGGCGGCAATCGCGGGCGTGCAGAAAGACCAGAAGGCGTCGCGCTGTTTGTCGATTCCATATTGCACAAACGAGGTCAGGTGTTGGTCGCCGTTGATGTGCAGCGGCTTGGCCTCACGCAAGATGCGAATGGCGTTGTTGCGCGGCGTTTGTGGCCAGCCACCGCTGTCGAGATCCGCGACAAGGTATCCGTTGTAGCCGCCATGGTGGGTCGCCATTCCGGCGAAGACGGTTTGGCTGAGCAGGACTTTCATTTTGTGTCCACGCCAATCTTGTGCCCATTGCTTGAGGAAGGCCTCCTGTCGATCACCGAGTAAGACCAGCCCAGGCTTGTCGAGCCTGAGGGGATCGATGTCACGATCCTTGAGGTGATCGGCGCGGCCCGAGCCCGTGTCGACTTTGGTGGGACCGCTTTTCCATTGGCGATCGGCGATGATGGCAAAGCTCACATCGCCATAAACCATATCGCCGTAGTAGACGCTGATCTCTTGCTTGACTGGCTTCGGATCGTAGAAATCGGGGTGATGCGCACAGTTTGTTTTGTGCACCACGTTCACCATTCGCGCCGGTTCGCGATAACCGCCGTTGGACGACGTCCCCCCGGCCTCGACATCCATCGGCGCACCGGCTTCGCCCCAGATGTTCCCTTGGAAGACGTCGTGGTCATCGGGCAGACAGATTGTCGGCCGATCTTTCATCGCGTGCCGGAAAGACCAGCCGAACTGATAGTACTTGCGAAGGTAGTTCAGGATCGCCGGTTCGGCGGGCGTCCGGATCAACCCGTATCCTCCGTGGCCTTCGTAGAGTTGGTCTCCGGAGAAGTAAAGTAGGTCCGGATCGAGCTTGGTCACATTCTCGGCAACCGGTTCATAGGGGAAGCCGTAGTCGTTTTGGCAGGTCAACGCGCCCATTCGAAGCGGTCGGCCTGTCGGGTTCGCGCGGATCGTGCCGCACCAATCTGTTTCTGTTTCCTTTCCGCTCGGATGTTTTTCGCGATAGACAACCCGAAAGTCGACCGATGCGTCGGCATTCCAATTTGGGATTCGAAACGTCGCCGTCCAAGCGTCGGTATCGAGGCTCGCCGTTCCGAGCGATTTCCACTGGGCGTCGGCTTTCACCTGCAGTTCGACGTCATGGGAATCCTTTTCACCGAGCGGTCCGGTGAGCGCAGAAAGCTTGAGCACGAATCCTTCATCGCTGCGCGAATCGCTAAGTGAGTACATGGTCCACAAAATCGGACCGAAGCGACGTGATGGTTCCACAGTAAATGCATCACCGCTGACTGCCCAGTCACTGAACCGATATCGTGCTCCCTTGCCTTTCTTGGTTTGCGGGTTGAAGTTGTTGACGACCGCGACATTCCCGAGGACACCGTCTCGTGGGACCTTACCGGCGATGCTGGCGAGTTGCTTTCCCGAAGCATCTTCGGCGATCAACGTCAGCGAAACGCTCGCTCCATCGGGGGCACCGATCAACTTCAACCGAACGTTTTCCGGTTTCTCGAGGCCCTCGATGCGTTGTGCTTTTCGGTTCAACACGAGGGAGCCGTCTTTGAGGCCCGCGCGAAGTCCGTTCTTCGAGAACACGTTGCTTCGATGTTCGTTCAAGTCACTCTTGACGCCTAGCTTGAACCCGACTCCCTCATCCGTTCCGGCGACCTCGACTTGGGAGACTGTCACCCCGAGCTCGAATGGCTTCGCTGGGTCGGTCAATTGATGCGTGATCAGGTGAATGTTGCGGTCACCGCCGGTCGTGAGACACTCTGCAGCACCATCGCGAATCGACCAATCCTCCATTGGATTGGCCCAGCAATTGCCGGACAGCCAAACCCGGTCATGCGTATCGGACCAATCGACCGTCGGCTTGTTGATTGCGGATTTAGTGGCTGATTCCTGCTGGGCGTCGGCGGTTTTGGAGAGTCCAAACATCGCGCCGCCCACGCCAAGTGATTTCAGGGCGGATCGGCGGGGAAGATTCTTTGACATGGTGCGCAAGTCGAGCGAGGTAAAGTGGGGATCGACGCATTGTAGCCTCTCGCGTGAAGGCCGTAGCCTCACGCGAATCACCACCTGCGAGTCGCCACACGAAGGCCTACTCGACGACGCAAGAGTTGGGCTCGGAGTGATCGAGCCCAACTTGCCCGTGCGGTCTTCAGATCAGGTCGCCGAACGCTTCATCGATCGCGCCAAGTCGATCGTCTTCGTCCTCGTCGCGGTCCGAAAGAAGGTCGAGCAGTGGGGCGTCGACGACGGTTTCGTCCGCGACGATCTGCTCACCTTCTCCGCCAGACGCACGCCGCGCCAACTCGTTGATCACGGCCAGCGCGTCGGCAGGTGTGATGCGTCGGTCGCCGTTGACGTCGAAGAACGGAGGTCCGACATCGGTGGGCTCGACCGGAATACTGGAGACGCCAGCCCGAGCGAGACGGTTGATGACGAGCAACGCGTCGATCGGCGAGACGTTTCCGTCGTTGTTGACGTCCGCATTCAAGTTCGGATTCTGAAGTCGACTGGCGACGACTTGAACCTGGACTTCGGCCGCGAGACTTCGGCGTCCCTCGGTATCCGCGATGGTGTACTCGAACGAGTCGACGCCCACGAATCCGTCGTTGGGGATGTAGCGGACCGTTCCATCGTTGAGCGGTACTGCTGCACCGCTGGTCGGTGGATTGACGATCAGGATGGACGTGACGTCAAGACCATTGGTCGGATCGTTGGGTGCCGCGTCGGGGTCATTGTCATTGGCGACGACGTTGATGTCGACGGATTCATCGAGGAAGGTGGCATCTTGGTCGTTGCGAGCGATCGGCGCGGCGTTGGCCGCGATCGTCACGAGAACGCTTTCACTGACCGCCCCGAGGTTGTCCTCCACCGTGTAGCGGAATTGATCTTCTTCACTGAATGCTTGGAAGGCGGTGAAGGTGATCACGCCGGTCGTGTTGTCGATCGCGAGCGACCCAAACGCGGGTTGCAGCGTGATCTCGATGGTGGCTGGATTGATCGTTCCATCCACGTCGGTGTCATTCTCCAGGACCGGGATGATCGTCGGACCGTCGGGGTTCAACGTCGGCGTGTCGGGCGTCGCGATCGGGGCGTCATTGAGACCCGAAACGTTCAGCGCGACGGTCACCACGTTGCTCGTCGCACCTTGCGAATCGATCAGCGAGTAGCTGAACGAGTCGACGGCCGATTCGCCCGGCGCCAGTGCTTGGAGTGACAGTGAAGTCGACGGATCGTAGGTGATGTCGCCGGTCGTCACGTCGTAAGTCACGGTCGCGCCGCTGAGCGACAGACCGAGTTCGGGACGTACGAGCGTCAGCATGTCACCCGGATTACCCAGGTCAGGATCGATATCGTTGGCAAGTAGTTGCGATGATGGAATCACCAGCAACGCGTCTTCATCGGTATCCAACTCGTCGGCGACGGCGGTCGGCTGGTCGTTGACCGCGTTGATGATCACGCGAAGGGTGATCGGCGTTGAGGCCGCGCCACCGGAATCGATCGCGGTGACAGTCAAATCGACAGTGCCGTTGGCGTTGACTGCGGGGATGAAACGCAGCGTCCCGTCGTCACTGATCTCGGGGAGCGACTGGAACAAGTCTTGTGAGGCGGCCGGCGTCGAGACTTCGAAACGCACAGACTGGTCGGACTCGTCAGACGGCCCCGGCGAAACATCGGTTGCCCAGACTTCGGCGTAAGGACCGCTATCCTCATTGACCGTGACCTCGCCCGCTGGCGTGAAGGTCGGCGGATCGTTGATCGCGTTGACACGGATCGTAAAGGTGCGGATGTCGCTCGAGTTGTCGTGACCGGCGGTGGCGTCATCGGGCCCGTCGTCAAACAGTTGTACCGTGAACGTGGCCAGGCCGTTGGCATCCCCGGCGGGCTCGAACTGGAGCGTTGCCGAGTCGTCGTCGGTGTTGATGACGGCGACCGGTGCCGATGCGAACAGTTCCGATGGTCCCTCGGTCTGAATGATCTGGAAGTTAATCGTTTGCGAATCCAGTTCGTCGACCGCGGTGATCGGTCCCGGAAGAACATTCGTCGCCCAGTTCAGGATTTGGGTCGGTCCGGAGTCTTCGTCGACCGTAACGTTGTTCGCACCGCTGAATTGTGGTGCGTCATTCAAACCGAGGACGTTCAGCGAAACCGTATTCGATGCGATCCTTGGATCGTTTCGAACCGTTCCATTGGTGTCGACATCCACGGTGACACCGTCATCGGTGACGGTGTAAATGAACGAGTCCATCCCGACGAAGTTCGGTCGCGGGATGTACCGCAGCGCGATCAGGACGTCGTTGGCGTCGAGCACACGTTCGAGTGTTCCACCCGAGGCGGTCGACACGGGCGTCGGCTCTTGAATGCTAACGGTCTGATTCCCACCGGGCGTGAGGTCGGTCGATTCGTTGAATGGTCCCGCTGTGAATGCATCGAGTAGCCCCGACACGTCGACGTCGCCGTTGACCGGGATATCGATCGTTTGGTCTTCGTTCAGCGTGAACGCCAGATCGATGCCCGGGATGACCACGGGCGGATCGTTGATCGGTAGGACGTCGATCGTGACGGTGACGGGATCGGAGGAAATCAGATCTCCACGGGTCGCGTTTCCGGGGCCGTCATCGGTTAAGACGATCTCAAAATCAAAGCTACCGAAGACATCCGGAGCGGGTTGGAATCGCAGTTGGCCCTCCGGCGAAATCGTTGGGAACTCGCTGAAGAAGTCGGCGGCCTGTTCGGCCGGGAAGCCGAGCGATGTCACGCTGAATCGCACCGTTTGCCCGTTGATCACATCCACTTCGTCGAACGCCGTCGCTGGCGGACCGGCGTTGATGTTGAAGGCAAAGTTATCGATGACCGTTGTGGCACTGTCTTCGGGCGTCTCGATGGGGAGGAACGGGCTGGTTGGGTCGCCCTGATCTTCACGCAACAGGTTGAGGTCGAACTCCGGCTTGTCATTGACCGGGTTGAGCCGGAACTGAACTGCGTTGGTTGCCGTTTGAGGATCGGAGATCAACATGCCGGTTGCGAGATCATAGGTCTCGCCGGCAACGCTACCGTCCTGAACGGTGTACAGGAACGTATCGGTACCGCCAATCACTTCGTTGAAGTTCAACGGCGGAACATAGTTCAGGCCGATCAACACATCGTTGGTATCGCGAACTTCGGTCAAGCTTCCGCCGAGCAGGGTGGTCGCCGGGAAGTCGAACAGGTTCAGCGATTGGTCGCCGCCCAGTGTTCCGTCGGCTTCGTTCGGCGGTCCGACCGTGAACACATCCAAGAGGCCGACCTGGTTGTAACCGACGACCGCCGGGTCTCGCTCCAGCGGGATGAAGTACGGTTCGGTCGCACCCAATGCCTGGGTGTTGTCTTCACGAAGCGTGTAGGTGATCGTCGCATCGATGATCTCACCGGTGTTCGGATCGATCACGCGTGCCACGCTGTAGGCTTCGTCGGCGTCGGCGAAGTCGGCCGTGCCTGCGACCGCGTCGTCGAATCGAGGTGCGTCATTGACGGGTCGAACGTGGACAGTCACCGTCGCGTCGGTTGATTGCGGATTGGTTGGATGATCATCCGTGCCGCGAATCACATAGATCGCACTGCCGACGGCATCCGGTGCCGGGAAGACCGTCAAACCACCGGTCGGCGTGACGATCGGACTTTGCGTCATCAGCCCGGCGGGAACCGTGGACAACGCATCGACCACTGTGAAGGACACATTTTGGGTCGCCAACTCGTCTTGTGCCGTCGCGGCGGCCGGCATCACGTTGGTCACCACATCCGGAACGGTCGTCCCGAAGTCATCTTCGAGAATCTCGACCGAAACAGGCGTGTCGAAGACGGGTGCATCATTGGCCGGCTCGACCGTGATCGTCACCGTCGCCATTTCGACGCTTCGCTCGTCAGCGAGGTTACGAACGAGATTGCTGAATGGAAGCGTGGTGCGACCGTTGTCGGCAATACCGTAAGTGAACAGGTCGGCGGGCTGGAACGGCGGCAATTGGTTGTAATCGACCGGCGGCGTGTACGTACCGCTCACGAACAATCCGCCACTGAAGGTCAGCGAGAGTTCGCCGCCGGTATCGGTCATCAACGTGGCGGTGTCGTTTCCAACGTCGTCGACATCGATGGTGCCTGCGCTTGTCGTGAAGGTGACGACGCGAAGCGCTTGCTCGGTTTCGTTGTACGGAGCGATCAAGTCATCGGCAAAGTCACCGGCGACCGCTGGCAACTCCGTCACTGAAATCGATGCGACGCTGGAGAAGTCAACGGTCGCACCGTTCGCCAGGGCTGGGAGGCCGTCCGCTCGAAGCGTGCTTTCCAATGTCAACGCCAAGTCGTCCGCGCTGTCGGTGGGGGCCACCGTGATCACGTAGGTGCTGCCGGCCGACAAGACTCCGGTCGAGTTAAATTCGACGATCACGGGTTGCCCGTCGATCGTGAGGTCCACCGTTTCGCCGTCGATGATTTGGGCACCGTTGGGCAGTGTGACACCGGCGGCCGAAGCGACGATCGAAGTCACCGGTGGTCGGGCGACCGCAGCGGCCACTGACTTGAAGACCAGCGTGTCGCCGACGGCCAACGCGCCGAGATCGCGAACGCGAAGAGCGGTTTCCAGTTCGGACGCCAAGTCGGCGCCGGAATCAAAGAAGTCGTACTCGATCACGATGTCGGTGCCAGCAGTTGGGACACCGGTGGTGTTGAATTCGACGACAATGATGCCGCCGAGGCCATCGCCGAGCGTTACCAATTCGCCATCGACCATATCAAGCCCCTGGACAACAACCAGGTTTCCATCGGCGTCGGTCGAAAGATTGGACGTCGGTTCGCTGAAGCTAATGACGCTGGTGCGATTGAACTGCAGCGCCGACTGGAGGCCGACCCCGCCGGCGTCGATCGAACCGATGCCGCGCCCGAGCAGTTCTGCTCGGATCAACCCGACGATGGCGGCCGCACTGTCGACGCCGGGAGTGAAGTTGATCAATGCGTCCGGCGTTCCGATCGGAACACCGTTGGTGCTCAATTCGAGCGTCGTCATCACTCCATCGGAGTCTGTGATCGTGATGCTTTCGCCACCCACAATGGTTGCCGGGTCGGGAATCGAGATGCCGACGGTGTTGGCGGAGATCATCGTTGTGAACGTGCTCGTCGCAGCGGCGGATGTCACCGGGATCGAGACGGTCGGTCCGCTCGCGACGCCACCCAATCCGGCGTTGACGAGCAGGGAAGCGAGATTTGTCGCGATGTCGTCGGCGGTCTCCGCCAACGTGTAGGTGAGCAACAGGTCGGTACCGATGCTCGCAACGGTCCCGGTGCTGAATTCGATGACGGTCCGCTGACCGTTGACGTCGGTGAAGAGGATCGTTTCACCGTCTTGCATGGCGGAGCCATCGACGACCGTGATCGATGTGCTGGTGGTCGTCACCGGCGAGTTCGTCAGCACGCCGGCACCGATCAACAAATCGTTTGCGGTGAAGGACAGTACGGCGGGCCCGGCCGGTTCAACAGCCTCCGTCAACGACAGCGAGCGATCGAAGGCCACCGGCGCGTCGTTGACCGGTTCCAAGAAGATCGTGCTCGTAACGGTATTTCGCATCGGATTAAGTACCCGATTCCCGACAACGTCCTCATCGACACCTTGGTCTTCGATTTCATAGGTGAATGCGACTTCGCCATAAATGTCGTCGGCAGGAACAAAGCTTAGGTCTCCGGTGGCGAGCACTTGCAGCGTTCCGAAGAACGGATCGACGCTCGCCGAAACAATGCTGAGTGGGCCGTCGTTGCCGCGGATGCCCTGCGTTTCGTCCTCACTCGTTGCGTTTCCTCGCAGGTCGTTGCTGAGCAGGAAGGCGGCGGGAACCAGCAGTGACATGTCCTCGGTCGGCTGCGGGACCAACAGGCCTTGATCGGTGAAGTAGTCTCGATACGCGGAGTTCGAAATCGAAACCAAGTCGGAAGCCGCGATCGGCGCGTCGTTCTGCGGCGTGACCCGCACGGTGGCAGTCGCAACCGTCGAGAGCGGCATGCCGTCGATGATGGTGCCGTCCGTCAGTTCCAGCTTGCCGTCATCCTCCACCGTAAAGGTAAACTCGTCCAACCGAGGCGAGCCATCACCGAACGGAAGGTTATCCGCGTTGAAGTCGAGCGGCGGCGTGTAGAAGACTTCGGTGATGAATGTTCGGCCCGTGGTGACGTCCGTGTCGAACGTCGCGGTCAGCGTCGCGCCCTCGGCGGTCGTCAACGTTCCGGACTGGTTGGCGATGTTGATGGTTTCGCCGCTCGCGGTAATCGCAACGAGACGAAGCTCCTGGATCGATTCGTCCAGCGGCGGCGTCGGGATCGCCGGGTTGCCGTGACCGGTGCTTCCCGCAAGGAACACCGACTGGTCGATCACCAACGTGGTGTCTTCGAGTCCCGTCAGCGACTTGTCTTCAGCGCCGGGGATGTCATTCACTGGTGCGACAGTAATGGTCACGGTCGCGAAGGTTGAATTCACGCTCGCGCCCGCATTCTCTTGCGTGCTTAGTCGATACGTGAAGGTATCTGTGCCGTAGAAGTCTGGATCGGGCTGATACGTGAACTCACCCGTTCGGCGATCGGTCACCGTCAGCGTACCGTTCTGCACATCTTGTCCAATGAAGTACCGGACGGGCAGCAACTGAATATCGATGTCGAGATCGTTTGCCAGGAGGTCGGGCTGGGTCGAGATCGAGTCAATCACCAGCAGCGTGTCTTCGACGGCATCGTAGGTGTCATCGATCGGCGTCGGCAAATCGATCGGTATGACAGACACAAAATAGTCTTCGACTTCGCCACCGACGGCGACACCGGTGGGCGACAAGTTGCCCGACGGACTCAAGCGAACACGCATCCATGTCTCACCTTCCGCCGCAGGAACCGGTGGAACATTCAACAGGTTCAATCCGTCGACCACCGGCACACTTTGGACGGCGTGCTCTTCGGCCGCATTGAAGACACCGTTTTGATCGTAGTCAATCCAAATGTCGACCAGGCCTCCACCGGTGACGGTGACAGGAACGGTGCTGCCGGCAGGGTCGAGCGGGTTGATGAATCCGATGACATCGTCGCCAACCACATTGTTCGGATTGGTGCCGGGCTGCGTGAAGACTTGGTAGCTGACGCTATTGCTCACGAATGTTCCAACCGGGACTCCATCTTCATCGTCGATCGCACGAAGCGTGATCGTGTCGCCGTTGAGGTCCATCAGAATGGAGGCCCCGATTTGGTCGAACTCGGCGCGGATCGACAGGAAGAGCTTCTGGATGATGCTCTCGAGCGATTCGTTGCTGGCGAAGACGATTGGCGTATTGCCGGTCGTCGGGTTATCCGTTGCACGCACCAATTCGAACGTCACCGTTTGGCTGGCAATGGTGAGCACGAACCGTTCGCCGCCAGCAGGAATCGCACCGCTGGGCGAGACGGTGAATTCATTCGGTGCCGGATTCAGCACTTCGAACAATCCGTCAGGACTGGTCGGTTGGAAGAACAGCGGTGCGTCATCGGAAGCAGGAACCGGCTGACCATCGATCTCATCGTCGAGTTGCGCACCGAGACGTGGCAAACCGAGGTCCGAAATCGTGTGTCGAGCTCCGTTGGCGTCGAGGCGAGTGCCGAAGCTGTTGGGTGCATCGCCGAAGTCGAACACGACCTCGGGCATGACGATGGTGAAACGCGTCTCGTCGGTGATTCTCGTTTCGCGAACGCGATTGCCCGCCAAGTCGGTAATGGCCGGCACACGGCTCGCAATACCGACGCCCACGCCACCGAACGTTGCCGACACTGCGGTGGCACCGTCCAGGAAGAGCGATCCACCACCCGGATTGAACGTGGTGACGGGAATGCCCGAATTTCGAATCGCACTCTGCAGAGTCGCCGCGGCGATCGACGAGGTAAAGCTCGCGCTTGGGATGAAGCTGAGCGGAATCGCGCCAGCGCTGACACCCGGCATACCCTCCAGAACGACCGAAGCACTGTTGACCGTCGCGATGTCACCAACTTCGCCGCCAAGGACAACGCGGCCTCCGCCTACTGCCGCGGCAGTTCCGAGCCCAATCGGCTGGCCGGCAACGGCCGTCGCGACGGCTGCAGCGATTTGGTCGGGCGTGTCCGTCGGAGTGAACAGGATCGGTGCGAACGCCGGATCGGTGACGAACGTCTGCGTGAATTCGAAGGTCACCGTGTCGGTGGCGGTTTGGTAAACCAGCGTGTCCCCGGCCGCGACTCCGCCGGCAACACCGGTGAGCGTCAAGGCCGCGGAACCCTCATTGACGAGGTGTCCCGCCACGGTGCCGAGCTGGATTTGATCCAGACCGACGGCGACCGGAGTCAGACTGACCGCTTCAGCAACCGTCATCGTGGGGTCGATCGGATCGACGGATTGTAGCGCTGCCAGGATCGCATCGCGAACATCCTGGATCGTCCCAGCGGCGCTGATATCGACGGCGATCGCGCCCGGTTGGGTCGTCGACCCATCAGTATCGAACTCGAGTTCCCGTACGACGAGGCTTGGGCTCGTGATGTTGATCAACTCGCCATCAGTAAAGGCAGCGTTGGTACCGGTCACGGTGAGCGTCGAAGTTTGCGGAATCACCAAGCTGTAGCCGGATTCAAACTCGAACGTGGTCGATCCGCCGGCGCTATCGTCGACCACGATCTGATCGCCGTCGGTGATCGCATCACCCGATGGCAAGCCGACTTCCAGCCGCTGTTTGTTGTTCAGCGTGATCTCGTAAACGGCGTCGGGTCGCCAGATGCCGGTCAGCGGAGTCAGGCGGATCGAGTTGCTGTTGCTGCTGTAGCCAAAGACGTAATCGCGTCCCGGAACCAACCGCACGCCATTCTCAGTGAGAATCACCGATTCGACGGTCACCGAATCGGCATCGATACCTGTTCCGGCCGGGTCCAGTAGCTGGACTTCGAAGAACGTGACGGTGCCTTCGGTCAGTCGGACGAAGGATGCGTCGGGGTCTTGGTCGCCACCGACAACCTGGACGTTGATCGCGTCTTGAGGCCCGACAAGGATCGCCGTCGGCCGCACGTCGTCAGCTCGGTCGATCGCACCACGGTCGATAAAGACATTGGAGCCGACACCACCGGGTGTCGTGACAAGCGGGTCGTCGACACGTGCTTGGCCGTAGGCGTCAAACTCGGGTGCAATGATCGGCGAAGCAGCAATTCCGACGGGCTCCTTGACCGTCTGGAAAAACTCTTGGCGATCCGGCAGCGACGCGAACGAACTGTCGATGACATCGCTTAGGGGCGCCGGAATGTAGATCTCTCGCGCGGGGTCTTGGAACAACGGGACGCCGGTGGGGATCACGAACGAAGAGCTCGCGAGCCCGACATCGGAATTGTTGTTGTTGTCTTGGAACGCGTTGCCGCCAACGACGATTTCGCCGGCCTGGTTGCCCGTGGTCAGGATACCGTTGTTAAATCCGCTAAAGATATTGTTCAGCACCGTCGGACTCGTGACGCCACTGATGCGGACGCCGTCTCCGGAACCGCTGTTGACGACGGTGTTGTTAACGATTCGGCCGAACGATGCCGGCGATGGGATGTTTCCGTTGGCATTGATATCCCCGCCGAATTCGATCGCCGCATCGCCCGAACCTGCGATCACGTTGTTTTCGATCACAACGCCTGGGATCAGCGCATCGGTGTTCTGGTTTCTCAAAAGACCAGCCGAACCGGGCTGAGGAACCGAGTCCGGATTCGGCGTAATGGCACCACCGGGGCCGCTGGTGTTAACAAGCGTTTGACCTCGTTGATCACTTACCGCTCGGACACCGGTGCCCTGCGAATCGGTGATGAAGTTGCTCGAGATGACGATCTGGCCCTGGTCCTGGACTCGGTTGGTGTCACCGATTCCGAAGTGATAGTCAACCATCAGAACGTCGCGTGCTGGCACGTTGCCCGAGGCGGCCGTCGGACGGATGGTCAACGAATACTCACCGAAGTCCAGTGCCCTAAACGTTGAACTGAGCAATCCTGTTTGGAACAGGAAGAAGCTGGGGGTGATCGAAGCAAAGGTGTCACCAAGGTCCAAGAGGTTGACGTTCGCGCCATCGGCATCGACTTTCAAAAACTCGGACTGATTCGCGCGAATCGCTTCCGCTGTCTTCTCTGCGATCTGCTCGGGTGTGTCGGCCGGATCAAGGACGATCAAGACGTTCGGACTCACCGTCGCTGCGTTCGTTGTGAACTGATAGACGACTTGTGAGAAGCCCACTTGAATGGTGAGCGTTTCGCCTTCGAAGAATGGTGCCGGGTTGGGGAACGCGGTCGCGAAGTTGAGTTCTTGCGTGCCGAAGATGTTCGCCGAACTGACGACGACGTCGTAGAACCCGTCGTCCGGAGCGGTGAATTGAAGGAAAGCGCCGGGATCCGATTCTCCGGGCGCCGAGCTCGGTGTGAAGAGGCTGGTCTGTCGCGCTGGATCGACATCAAATCGGAACAGGTCCTCCGTCAATTGCTCGCCGGATTCGAAGACGGAAATCACCGGTAGATCGAGGACTTCACCGGCTCGCGAGAATCCTGCGGTGTCGACGTCGATGTCGACGGCGTCGCCCGCATTGAGGTAGATGCGGACGGAGCCAAAGTCACTGCCGGGCGAAAGTGGTAGCACGACGGAGCTGTCTTCGAGGCCGACCTGACCCGTTTGAACGGCATCACCGATCTTGCCAATACCGACAAAAGTATCCGTTTCCGCGCTGGTGAAGCCGGTCGGAGTCGAGCGAGCCAGTTCATCACCAAACAACGCCGCGCCAATCGTTTCCGCGACCTGGTCGACGATGGGAATCTGAAGCGACGTCTCTCGACCTTGCGATGTCTCCGCGTCAACCAGATCCGCCTTGATGAATCGTCCACCACTCGGGTTCACAACGATGCTCGAAGAGCCAAACAGTTCCACGCGGGAACCGGTGTTCGCGGCTGTCTCGAATCCGTCCGACGTCGCTGCGGTGATATTCAACACGTTCTGGACTTGCGGCGAGTTGATCGCGTCGCGAATCGAACCAGCGACCAAAGCCGAGTCGGCGATCGAGGGATCAAAGGCCACCGGAACGTTGCCAGGCGTCACGCCCGGATCCAATGAACTATCAAACTCGAACGTCAGTTGTTGCCAGCCGTCATAGAGCACGAACGTATCGCCATCGACCAACTGAGTGCCGCCTGTTGGAAGCAGACTCACCGCGCCGTCGACCAAACGGTCATTGACGTCAAACGAACGTCCGACCCCAAATTGCTCGTCGAGCACGAGATGGGTCGGGTCGAAGTCCTGGGCAACGCCAAACGTCTCTGAAGTGCGGATTTCGAGCGCGTAGGGACCAACCAGCGTTTCATTTTGACGCTCGGGCTGGACCGCGAGGGGGTGGGTGTCTGGGAGGAACGCGGGGTCCAAAGAGAAGGTCGTGTCGGTGCTGCCGTCGACGACCAGTTCGCCCCGTTCCGCGAATCCGACAACGACGTCGTCGATGTAGACACCTTCCACCTCGTTACCGGACGCTCCAACGGTTGAGATTTGGCTCGTTGCAAAGAAACCGGAGCGTCCAAAGCCAAATTCGTCTCCCGGAACCGGAGTTGTCGTGAGTGAAAGTGCCCCGGTGTTCTCGATCAGGTCGTAGCCGGAGATGCCAAACGGTCCTGGGTCCGTCGGAGTGAGGTTGTAAAGCCGTAGTCGATCACCCGCGAAGCGAGTGAACGTATCGCGCGGCGTGTCGTCCGCGGATGATGTAACGAATTGACCCGCACCATGGTTGAGCGAGATTTGGAGTCGTTCTGCGACCGCTCGCGAGCTCAACGTGCTATCCACGATCAATGGAGAGTTACCGACGGTCGCGACGCCACCTGAGATCATCCACGAGCCAGCAGCGGTCTCGACGATTTGGGCGTTCAAGAAGTGGATCTGCCGCGTGCCAAAACGGAACGCCTGAACCTCGGGTGGCAGTTGCCGGACCACCACGTCGGCGAGTTCAGCCGCCGTGGTGATGGCGGTTGAATCGTAAACGATTTCATTCGGCGCGCCGGTCGAATCGGCCAAGTCGACGAACACGAGATTGAAGACGCTTGGGGCACCCGGGCCATCGGTCTTGGTGGTGATCGTTAACGTGTCGACGCCGGAGCGGACTTCGTTCACCGTGGGCAGCGTCAGCGGAACGACCGAGTCGTTGATCGCGACGGTGTTCAGATCAATTTCAGTCGGAACGTCACCCACGGCGACGGTTTGGGCGGTCGGACTGTTGACGATGACGCCTCGACCCAGTGGGTCGATGTAGATCTCGATGTTGAAGAACGTCGTTTCCAACCCGCGGATCATTTGCTGGATGACCGAATCAAGTTCGGCGGCTAAGTCAAACGCGGTCCGATCAAAGAACACGATGATGTCCGCGTTGGGTCGAATCGTGTCTCCACGCTGCACAAACCCGATCGTGGGACCGAAGCCACCGGGGAACGTCTCCAGCTCAATGACGAGACCGCTTCGTATCTGTGTGACGTCGGTCAACGGTAACAACAGGACATCGCGGCCGACGCTATCGGTGCCAAGCTGCACACTGGGGTTGTAGCCCGAATATTCAACGAGACTGGCCTCGAAACGTAGCGTCGTCGGCCCCAGAGTGGTGTCTGCATCGATGCCCAAGTTGCTGAGCACGTTGACCAAGCGGGCGGCGATGACGTTCGCGGTATCACCGGCTTGGAAATTGACTTCGTTCGCGGCGCCCGGTGCGATCGCGTCAACGAAGACAACCTGTTGGATGACTCCACCGACGGTGATATCGAGCGTCTCTTGATCCGCCAACTGCGCAGCGTCCGGCACCTCGATTTCTTGCAGCAAGAATTGCGTGCTTGAGATGTTGCTGGTCGGTTCGAGGGCATAGGTGATCGGCGCCCCGTAGAACTCGATCGTGTCCCCCATCAGGAATCGATCCTGGCCTCCGGGAAGGTTGTTGAAGACCCGCTGAGCAATATCGGCGGCCGAATCTCCTGGCAAAAAGTTGATCTGGCCGGGCGGCGACGGCAGGGCACTGAGCACGAACGTGAAGTCAAACTGGCCATCGTCATCGATGATCGATAACTGCTCACCGTCGACCAAGTTGGAACCGCTCGGGAGCGTCAGCCGACGACCTGTCGCCGGGCCGAACGAGAGCGCATCGACCGATCCCGCTACCGTAAACGAGGAGACCGCAACAGACAAGTTATCCGCGACGGTGACAAATCCACCGGTGATCTGCGGAAGTGCTCGGCGGACCGCTTCGGCGATGTCGTCGTCATTCGCGAAGATGTCCACGACAACGTTGGTCACCCCGGGGAGCGCAGGTGCGTTGGGGGTAAACACCAGTTGAAAACGGTCGACACCCTCGGCGTGCCGGACGGTATAAATTTCCCCGGCGGTGACGGCGGTGAAGGCCGGGAAGTTGGCCTCGATTCTTGCTTCATCGGTATCGCCGTCGGACGAAATCAATGGAGAGACATCCGGAGCGATGGAAGTCGCTTGGGCGCCAATGGCAAGCACGGTAATGACTCCGTCGCCCTCATAGATGGCTTGGAAGTCAAGCGGAATGAGATCAAACAGTCGCTGGCCGATGGTGTCGGCGGTTTCGGTACGCAGATAGGGAACTTCGTTCGGGGCACCGGTCAGTGTATCGACGAACGTGTAGGTTTCCGCAAGAACGCCATTGGTGATCGTGATGGTGTCACCAGGCAAGATCGCGAGGCCGTTGGGCACTCGGAATTCAGCGGCTTCACCCACACCTGGCGAGAGCAGCGTGAACAACGTGGTGCTGATCGTTGGATCGTTCCGTTGGAACAACAGCGGACTTGTCTCGCCCACTCTGGAGTTTCCGATCACATTCAATGCCGACGCGGCGCGGAACTGGACGAGTCCGTTGCCGAGATTGAGTCCACTGACGCTTGGGTCGAGCGCATCGATGACCGCTTCGGCGACGTCCTCGGCAGACATGGTCGACAAGACTTGGACTTCGCCAGGGCCCGCGGGGCCGGCAACGAACGTGACCGAGCTGGTCACGGTGGGACCCGAAAGCGTGATCACATCACCGACGTTCAGTTCACTACCGTTGCCAAAGAGGACTTCGACCCCAACGACCGATTCCAGACGAACCGGGTTATTGAACTCGTCGATGAAGGTGACAAGCTCGCCATCGGTGACTTCATCCCCGGCGACAGCCACCAATTCGATCGAGTCGAAGTGGGTACGCATCGAGCCCGCGGTGGAAACGTCAAAGCGAACACGAACGTTTTCATTTCCCGCGAACGAAGAAAGGTCGACGCGAGCTTGTCGCCAGGTTCCCCCGTCGTCGAACAACTCCTGAACGGGGATACCGGTCGTTTGGAAGTAGTCGAACTCATCGTCGAGACCATCGACGCGGAAGTTGTTGTTGGTCGCCAATAGCTGCCACTCACCATCGTCTCCGGCACCGAAGACTCGGAAGCTATCGCGCTGTAGCTGCGCGGGCGAAAAGTCGTCTGGGTCTTCGACTTCGATGAAGTAGGAAAAGTACAGTGTCGGTTTGTCGGCGGCACTGTAACCCTCCAAATCAATCGATCGAGTGACGACGGAGCCGTGAACTCCACCAGGTGACAGCTCACCCAGATTACTGTCGTCGGCGCGTGCGAGCGCATTGCCGTTGGTGTCGTTGGGAAAGGTTTGGCCGAGCGTCTCGAAGCCAAAGTAAAGGCTGTTACCAGCCAGAGTGTCGATTCGACTTTCATCGACCGTGGTGCGCAGACCGTGGCCATCATCGGCAAATCGGTCCGGCGTCAGGTGCCAGGGGCTGGCCTCGAGGTTGCTAAACGCCAGGCCAGTCGGCGCCGCAAACAATGGTTGGCTGTCCGGTCCCAGCGTATCGACAAAGGTCAGTTGAACAGCAGCGCGGCCGTTGTAGAAAACGTTGGCAGGCTGCACGGCGCCGGAGGGATCAAGTTCCATCGCGTAGAGCCAGCCATCGCTTGTCGTTGCGAAGAGCGTCTGACGATAGACTTCGTTGGATGCGACTCGCGGTCCCATCGCCAAGCCCGAAAAACTCGGCGGTTGGTTGGGGAAAAACGAGACGGCTTCATGCGCGGGGTCCTTCGGTAGAACTCCGTGGAAAATGGTCGGGATGATTCGATCGTAGCCTTCATAGACCGAACCGAAGGGCCCCGAGACCGTTTCCGTAAAGTCGAACGAGTGAATGCCGCCTTGATCGGTGACCGCAAACAAGTCGGTCGCCCCATCGGGGTCGAATGCGACACCCTGAATGATTCCCCCATCGCCACCGGTATTGTAGATGTTCCCGGTGTCTACGATCCCAAACTCGATCTCATCGGAGCCGGCACCATGGAGACTGGGCACGTAGGGAATTTGGAAGTTACCGAATCCGAATTGCCGATCCGCGTTGTCGTTGAAGCTGCCGAGACTCGAGAGTTCTCCGTCTCCTTGCCGTCCGATGTAAAGGATGTTGTTGGCAAGATCGTCCGGGACCTCCGGACCGATGGTGCCATCGGGGAAGGTGGTGAAGCGTCCCTGGTTGTCGCGGTTGCCGATCACGACCGAGATGCCGTTGGCGCTGACCGGGGCACGTCGAACTGTCGACTCGGCAAAGCCTCCCGTGGGAGTGTAGGCGAGATTGTTTTCCAGCGGGAATGTCACCGCGTTGATGATCAACTGCGCAGGCGCATCATCCTCGACGCCGTCAAAGTTCTGGTTGCTCTGCGAGAACGTGATGTTGTCGTCATCACCGGTGCCGTTGGTGATCGAAGCGTCGATCGGACTGAGATTCCAGTAGTTACCGATATTGCCGTCGTCTGGAGGCGTACCGACGGGGGCTCCCGTGGTGTAACCGAACAGTTCGCCATCGGGCCTCGCCGCGATGTCACCCAGAGGTTGGTTGTTCTGCCCGATCAAACGTTCGACGACACCGGTGAATGGGTTCACACTAACGAGCGACGATTGGTTGGTACCGCTGATGCCGCTGTCAAGACTCACGAACAGCCGGATGTCATCCAAGCTGTAAGGAATCGCTGACTCGGAGTCGAATCCCGCTTCAACGATCGGTCGTTCTGCCGCGTAACCCAGTTCGTTGATCAGCGCCAGTTCCGATGGCGTGTCCGGCGGAATCGTGAACAGGAAGGAGTCATCGAAGTTGTCGTCGATCAGTCGGCGAGTCGAGTTCACCGGCGTCAGACGAGCATTGGGGTTACTTGGGTTGGGATTGAACAGCTGATTGAGGTCACTGGGGACGACAGCGGCATTCGTGACGGCCACGAAATAGCTGCCCTCAGGTAATTCGATCGGCCCGACATACGCGTCAAGAGAACCCGCCGAACCGCCGTCGAGATTCTCCGAGTCGACGCCGGCAAGCGCACGACCGACGTCGTCCGTGACACCAGAGTCGGTTCCGTAAGCGACGAGAAAACCGAACGTGTCGTAGATGGCAATGGACGTGTTGGGCCGCCCGAGGCCGTCCGCGTAGTCGATATCGAAGGTTGCGGAGATATATCGGTTTTCGGAGT
>JBCBLJ010000906.1:0-3201 GCA_038520195.1 Planctomycetota bacterium | reverse complement strand
GTAGTCACCCACGCCGGGGCGACTGCTACGTCGGCCTACTTTCGCTGGAGGGTCCCATCAGCAGTACCGTGCTAAGAACGGCGATGGATTATCGGCTCAACGAGAAATGGATCTTCTCCGGCGGAACCATGTTTGACTTTGGACGCACGGGCAACATCGGCCAATCGATCGGTCTCACGAGGATCGGTGAGTCGTTACTGCTTCGAGTCAATTTGAACGTCGACCGCGGCCGCGACAATGTCGGCGTGAGCTTTCTGCTCGAGCCGCGTTTCTTTGCGAGACGACTCGGAAAACTTGGCGGCGGCCTGATCCCGCCGCCGGGCCTGGAAGGGCTGGAATAGGACGCTGTTGAGACTCGATTTCAACGCCAGACTTCCGTCGGACAAATGCTCTGGCGAACGATTCTCAATTGGCGTTTCGACCCGGCAAATTTCGCCGAAATTGCTTTCGATGCTTCGAAATACCGGTTGTCCGAAGGGCTGCCGAAGCGCTATGGTTCCGAAAACAAATGCACCTCCAACGCCCAAAGGAATCCAATGAGCCACGACGCGATCATCGAACAACTGAATGAATGCTTGAAGCACGAATGGACGGGAGTTGCGCAGTACTCGCAGGCCAGCTTTATCGTCGAAGGCGTTTGGCGCGAGGTCTACGCGAAAACGTTGATGGAGAATGCCGAAGAGTCTTTCGGGCATGCAAAACTGGTCGGCGATAAGATCGTTGCCCTCGGCGGTGTCCCCGCTGCGACGCGCAACGAAATCAAGCAGACTCGGGACTTGCAACAAATCCTTGAGAACAGCTTGGCCTTTGAAGCGAAGGCCGTGGAGATGTACGGCCGAGCGCTCGAAATGGCGGAGGCGATCAACGATCGTCCTCTGGTCATCTTCCTCGAAAACATCCTCGAAGAAGAACAAGAAGGCGTCGACGAATTCACCAAGTTGCTGCGCAACAGCGACACCGCGTCGTCCTCAAGTGTCGACGCCAAATCCGCGTAGCCTGGCGAGCATTTTCGCGGAAGTCGCGTGCTGCTGACGCCGTGACTTCACCGCGGTCGTGGCCGAGCACCGGTCACACCATGGCCGTCGCTGAGAAGGTGGGCGAGCAGCAGGCCGGGGATTCACCCAACTTATCGGGACGTTCGCGGCATCTCGCTGCGCCGCGCCGTCTTGGGGACCGTCAGCACTCGATCCGTCTTCGCCTCCATGCGGTAATGCCGACCATCGGGTCCAGCGAGTCGTTGCAAATGCGAGCGACGCACCATTTGCAGCGAGCAAGTCCCCGGTTGCGCACTTCGGGATTCGATTTGGCGGTCCGCATCGGTGCCCCACATTCGTAGTCGTCGCAGCAGCGAAGGGGCTACGGGTGTCGTGTGACTTTCGGCGCGCGCCGCCACGACCGATTCATCCTCGGCCATCTCCATCAGACGCCGCAAGTCATCGATGCGAACATCGGCGTCGGACTCTTGGATGAACACCAACTCACCCGAGCAACGCTCAAGCCCCGTTTGTCCAGCGGATTCCATTCCTCGTGGTCGGTCGTGCCTCAGGACCCGCAATTGGGGCAGCTTTTCGCCGAGTCCCCCCAGAGTGTCCACGGTCCCGTCACGACTCCCATCATCCACCACCACGATCTCCACCTGCTCGTCGGTGATCGCGACCAGCGAATCGAGAAGACGCTCGACCCGCGAGACGATCTCCTCGCGTTTGTCACGCACTGGCATGACGATCGACAGCTTGGGTTCGGACATGACTTGGCCACGGACGTGAGTGAAGACGGCACGGCGCCCTTGTGTTATCGGCCGTCGCGGCCTTTGTTCTCCAATTTTGGGTCACTGCGAGGATTGCGAGCGTCGTTCCGTTTGGGCCGAGTTTGCCTACAATGATCCGGTGGACTCCGATCCCGCTCCACCGGGGCATCCGCTCAAACCGCGCACAACGAAGTTGTGTCCCATCGTTGTCCAGACCGTTGCTCGCGGATCGCATCGGCTCGAATTCTGGTTGGACCAAGGAAAAATGCCGCGATGACCAAT
The DNA here is from genome assembly GCA_038520195.1 of Planctomycetota bacterium. Lineage (GTDB taxonomy): Bacteria > Planctomycetota > Planctomycetia > Pirellulales > Pirellulaceae > Stieleria. The sequence goes on along the minus strand of JBCBLJ010000906.1, from coordinate 1,172 downwards.
GAAAAAGTTTCAGTCGACGGAGACTTTCGCGGCGCCGATTTCTCTCGCGGACAAGACGGCTTGTTGCCCGCGATCGCACAAGATGCCAAGACCGGTGCCGTGCTGATGATGGCATGGATGAATCAAGAATCGTTCGAGGAGACGCTTGCGACAGGCCAAGCCGTCTATTTCAGCCGGAGTCGAAATCAGTTCTGGCGGAAGGGTGAATCCAGTGGGCACCGCCAGACGGTCCGCGAAGTACGGATTGACTGCGACCGCGATACGATTCTCTTGGTCGTCGACCAAATCGGTGCGGCATGCCACGAAGGCTATGCGAGCTGCTTTTTTCGCCGAGTCGAGCCGCAAGACCAGTCCTTGAAAGTTATCGCGGAACGATTGGTTGACCCGAACGAAGTTTATGGTTCGCAATAGACTTTTCCGAACACTCGCCGGTCACGTCCGGGTCCGCACCGCCACGTCAACAAGACCTCGCTCTGTCACGGTAAGTGTTTCCCGGGAACGGCCGTGAATCGCGGACTCTTCGGTACGATCAGTGCTCGATCAGTTCGGTAGCTCGTAGACCGAGTAGGTCTCGTTGATTTGATCGCCCGTCGGATAGAGCTTCACCAGGGGAAGATGCTTCCCGGCGACCCGGTTGTCGACCACCATGAATCGAACACCAAAGCGTTCGCGGTACTCGTTACGAAGTTTCATGTACTGGATCGTCACTCTCATGTGCCGCAGATGTTTTGGGTAGACCTCATAGAAGCGTGTCTCCCATTCGACCAGTGACTCGGCGTCCTGTGGCACGTCTTTCCAATTCACGACCTCCGCTCGCTCGGCATACCATTTGAAAGTCTGCTGGTGGCGCGGCGTGAAGAAGACTTCGTCAACCGGTGTTGAGACCCGAATCCAATCGCAAACCGCGACCCAGTCCCGGTGCGTCCGTCTCTGAGCTTCGATCGTCGCATCGGTTGCCAGACCAAGAAACCGATGGTTGCACGACGCGGGAAGAGCAACGCGATGATTCCGATACGTCGACCCGGCGAACAAGACGATCGCCACGCCGAGACAAATCCAGGCGTTGGCCCTGAGAAAGATGCGCTGGGAAAAGAGCGCTTTGGCGACCAGCATCCCGAGCACCAGCGGAACAATCGCATCGCTGAGTCGAAACCAGTAATAACGCAGCAGTT
>JBCBLJ010001011.1:0-2602 GCA_038520195.1 Planctomycetota bacterium | reverse complement strand
AGTCGGTCGGCGATCGAGTCCGAATCGACCGACAGCCGCTCCGTTTGGATCTGCTGATAGAGGTTCAGTTGAAGTGGCGGTGAGTCCTGAGACTGGCCCGCGAGACCAAATTGAAACGACTCCGAGCGGTTGGGAAACGGCAAGAGCGTCAGGCCGTCGTAATCGGATTGGAACTCGCTGGCTCCGTGGCGAACGACCACTTCGGCGAGCGGCAATCGCACTTCAACGACGTGGCGAAGCAACACGACCGCAGGTGACGACAGGTCGATCGACTGACCCGTTTCACGGAGCAAATCGAACACGACTTGAGCTGCGGTGGTCGCATTCTTGACGCGTGTTACCTCGAACTCCAGATCGAGACTTCCTTCGGCGGGAATGGTCAACTTCGGCGATCGACGTGTCCCGTACGCGGTTCGTTCGATGTCCCAGTCCCCTACATCCGAATCTCCGGTTGATGCGTCGGATCGCAGTCGGACACTCACGGCTTGGTTGTCATAGTCGAGCGACATTCGAGCCTCAATCGGTTCGGCACTCTCGTTTCGAAGCGAGAATCGCAGGACCTTGGAAGGCTCATATTGAAGATCAATCCGAGACCCAGCGCGCAGTTCCGGGACCAGAACTTCCCGCGGTGGACTGGCCTCCTTGCCCCGCAGCACCGTCGCCTGCCATTGACGATACTGTTGCCATCGCCGGTGAGATTCCGTTCGTGCCACACGCGACAGCTCGTTCTCATCGAGCGTCTCAAAACGCCACGCATCGCGAGGATCAAGGAACCGTAGCAGCATCGCTTTTTCTGCGATCGCCGCTGGAGTGTGATCGAAGGACGCGATCCGCTGGTTCAGTGTCTCATAAAAGCGTTCGAGCGATTGTCCAAACGATCGTGTGTCGTCTCCGGTGATAGAAGACGCGCTGTCCGACGTCGATGCGAGCCGCCGATACAACGTCGCGACCCGATCAATCGACCCACCGACCGGCGCTGAGACGCCCGATTCACTCCCCAGACGGATGAGCGATGCGTACTCCGCTTCGAGCTCCGCAGTTCCGATCAAGAATCTTTGCCGTCTCTGCTCGTTCAAGTCAGTTAGCGAACCTCCGGTTGGTTCGCTCACGAGTTCGAACGTTGCCAGCCAGTCTCGCTCGTTCGACTGAATCCAATGTCCGAGTTCGACTCGCAGGCGGGAGTCAAGTAGGTCCGTCGAGAGGAGCCGACGTGCTTGAAAAAAGTTGGACCGCGTTGCGGGCAGTTGAAGGATTTGCCGAGCAAGACCGTTGCCGAGAAGGGTATCGACTCGTTCGAGTTGCGCGGACGTCGATCTTCGAAGTAACTCGACCTCATCGAGGTTTGCTTGGTCTGGATCGAGCGCCGTGCAAAGGTCGCCGGTGAGATGAATCAACCGGAGAAGTTCCGGTCGACTCTGCTCCGCAACAGACGCTGTTCGACAAGATATCCCAAGGAACGCCGGAAGTCTCTGGAGTGACCGGTCGCGAACCGCAAACGCCTCTTTGACATGACGAAAACGTTCTGCCGCGTTTTCGTAGAGTCGCGTTGACTTGGCCATCAGATCGTTTGCACGCGCTTGCCAGTGGTCGCCAACGCGATTCATCACGAGCTGTTGCGCGAACAGACGAAGTCGATCGCCGCCATCCACGTCGTCACGCACCCAACCCGGAATCTCGAGGTCCAGCTTCGCGGCGGACCTTGCCGACAAATCGGATGCCGCGGCAAGCCGAATAAGATCCCACTCCAGATCGCCTTGACTCGAAATCGTCTCCAGAAACCCAAGTTCGGGCTGCCGCGCGAGTTCGCCCTTCCAGTTCTTCTTGAACCAGGCATCGAACGCCTTTCGATCGACATCGTGAAGGGTCGCAGCGAGTTCGTTCAACGATCCGTCGAGCACATCAGCGTCGTCGGTGGCATCTCGTTCGCTGGTTTGTGTCGCAGTCGTGTAGGCATCAAGTAGTGACGCCAGCTCTTGGTTCGTCGCACTGCGTTGTTCATGCGAACCATAACGAGCCCGCTGTTCCAAGACCAATATTCGTTGACGCAACTCACGGAGTCGGTGAGGTGCGGATGCGACGGTATCGGCGAGCCGATCAGCCAGCCGCCACGCTTCTGAAAACTCCTGCTCGATCGTCTTGGCGGGCGTTCGAAGCGACACGTTGGTGACTTGAAGTTCGTTGCCTTCACCCACCGCATCCGATGCCGGTTGCTCGGGTCGTTGCGCCGCAAAGACCATCTCCGAGTTCCAACTGCATTCGCGCTGTTCCTTTGTCAGTTGAACCAGCAGCGGGTCCGGTCGGTCGGCCGATGCCCCACCCCAAAAGAGCTCCGGTGATTGTCGTTCGTCCCCGTCCGCGCCGGAGGCAACCCATTTGGACAGATTGGAAGATGCGAACTGAAAGAGTTCGTCCAGCATGATCTCTCCGCTGCGATCCAGGTCCGCCGCGCCTTCCAAGCCCGCGGCGACCATCGCTCCGAACACCGTTCGACGGGCGGAGTCGATGCGGTGCGGACGCCGCATGGTCGAGTTGGAACAAAGGACCCAACGCGACGGGTCACCCGTCGCCGCAACAGCCTCGGCGACCAGCTCCGGGAATTGGT
>JBCBLJ010000413.1:0-7220 GCA_038520195.1 Planctomycetota bacterium | reverse complement strand
TGACGCATCAATTGAATCGCCTCGGCTTGGCTCATCTCACCCGCCCTGCCGGAAGCGATCAGCGACAATTCGCGGTCGGCGTGTTCCAAGAACCGCTCCAACTCTTCCGGCGTCAGATCGGATCTCAACTTGCGTTCGAGAATCGTCGGTTGACGCACATCCGGTTCGCCTGGAGGCGCAGGGACTTCTGCGACCGGCAATCCGGACATCGAAGGAATCGAAGTGCCGACCGCGTCGCCGGGTGGGGGTGCGAGCGAGGAACCAGTTCGGCTCCTTCGTGTCGCGTCAGCGGAACGACCGAGGTCATCCAGCGGTGTGGTGTCTGACGGCGAAAAAGCGTCTTCGCCGATCTCCGGGGTCTCGCCGGCGGCATTGAGCTCCGCAGCGCTTTGAATGGTCGCACCGCCGGAACCCTGGTCCGACACGCCGGATTCAGCGTCGGGCTGCGTCGAACAGCCAACGATCGCGAGCAGCGCAGAAAGGAAAACGATTTGGCAAGCGGTCTTCATGGTTGCGTCCGTTGGGATGTCTCTTTGGAATGATATCCCAAAACCGTCACAACGCCTGCCCCGATTCAAATTCCGATGCGGCCCACCAGACGCTCAAGAGCCAGCCAAGCCGTCGCTTCCGTAGAGGCCCCAAGGATCCTTTGATCCTTCGTCGTCGTCATCGTCCTCCTGGACGATCCAACCGCTGGCGGTGCTATTGGTCGAAACGCTGTTTGAACCGATCTGCTCCCCTTCGCCGTCGGTTGCGGTGCCCAACCCGCCTGCACTGTCATCCGAAGACACTCCGGCATCGGACTCCGAGTCGCCGGCATTGTCTTCACCGTCGACCGCCCCCGCGCTCGAGACTCGGTTGAGATAGTTGATGATCAGCAGTGCATCGAGCGTCGAAACCATCCCATCGCCGTTGACATCGTATCCATAGCCAGGATGCCCCGGGCCGATCGGTCCCGGTCCGTAGATGTTCAGGTAGTTGATGATGTCCAGTGCGTCACCGGGAGAGACCGAACCGTCGTGGTCAACGTCGTGTGGCTGGTCGTCGTTGTGAAACGGCGTTTCGTTCTGCAGCACGTGAATCACGAATGCCTTCGAGAAGATGCCGTGCTCGGAACTGGAGGCGGTGATCGTGACCTGAATCTGGGGCGCCTCGTCATAGCGCACCCAGACGTCGTCGACCAACTTCAATGTCGTACCGTCGATCTCAAAACGTGAGTCATCGACGTGCAACTGGAAATCGTTCGCAGGTGCCGCATTGACGGTGACCTGGCCGACGTTCGCGCCTGGCTCCCACTCCATCACCGTCTTGTTGGACAATCCAATATCACCGCCTTCGTTGATGACATCCAAAACGGAAACCTGAAAATCCACTGTCAGGCTGCTTCCGGCGCCATCGTCCGCGGTGATCATCATCAAGACGATCGGCTCCACTTCAAAGTTGAGTGCCTCGCTCGGCTTGAGCCGCAAAAGGTTACCGATCACCTCGAAGCGCTGATCATCGACGCTGTAGGAGATCGTCTGCTTCGGCAAATCCTCATCGACCACACTCAGTTCGGCCACGAGCGCACCGGGCGCATTTTCGCTGACCTGGCCGTGCTCGATGACGAAGAAGGCGATCGGATCATTTTCATCGATCACCGAGATCACGAGGTCTTGGCGAAACTCATGCTCGGCCGACTGGTCGTAACCGGAAACGGTTAATTCGATCCGCGGCTCACCCTCAAAATTGATCGCCCCACCACGGTAAGTCAGTTTGGAGTTGACGACTTCGAATCGAGCGTCGGAGACCGTGAACAGGTAATTGTTTTCCGAATCGACGTCTTCGACTTCGATCGATCCGATGACGTATCCGGGCTCGGCGAGTTCGGGGAGCTGAAGGCCGCTGATTTCGAAACCGTCCGGGGCGTCGGGCACCGAGGAAAGGCTGATATCGAAGTGCATCTTTCGAGAGACATTCGCTCCGTCATAGAAAACGATCGCGAACAGGTCGTCCCCGAAATAGTTGGCGTCCGGTGTGTATCGAATTCCGCCTTGTGTGTCGAACTGGACATCGCCGTGTGACGGAGGATCGACGACGACCGGAATCAGACGGTCACCCTCGGCGTCGCTGACGTACTGGTCAAGCGTGTCGGCGGTGATTTCAAGCACCGTGTCTTCCGACCCGTGGACAGGCAAAACCGGAATGGGTGTCGGGGGGTAATTGGCCGACGTCACTTGAACGCCGAACGAAATCTCGGCGACCGGCATCTGATCGCTCACTTCGACCGTTCTCGCCCCAGCGTGATCCAGTTCGATCGCCGCAACGGCGGAATCCCCGAGCACGAACAGCGAATCGAATGAGTGCCCCGTCAGTGCCCTGGGCGTTCCGATTTGAGCGGCGTCGAGTTCGCGACTGACGAGACGATCGCCGCTCCGCAAATCATCGACCGCGAATTCAAAACCGGCTTCGATGGAGTTGATCGATGCGATGGCGTCGTAGCCGGGAATCAGCTTACTTGGGCCATCAACATCGAATTCGTGAAGTGGAGCGAAGCCGGCGTCGACATCGAGAACGCCGACGCTGCCATCGTCGTAGCGAATCGCCAGCAGCCCCGCGCCATCATCGAAACTCAGTAATTCGTCGACACCACTGACGGAGGTCGCAGACTTCTGCACCCATTGTGCGGAGGTGTTGTTCCAAATCGATAGCCGTGTGCTGTTGCTCGGTTCGGACCACGCAAAGATGGAACGACTGCCGATCGAAAGCGGCGGCGCTGAATCGGCCCCGATCACTCTTGCGTCCGCCGGTACCATCGCATTGGTGACGGAAAGTTCGACCGACCCACCGTCAGAGACGCCAAACGACATGACGCGACGCGCGCCCCCCTCGACAGCCAACGCGACGCCTTGGCCATCACCGCCGACTGCGGCAGCAGTGACTTCGAGCCCCTGGTCGGCGCCGATTCGATATGCGCCTTGGTCCTGCGGGCGAACCAACCAAACACCGCCGGTCGAATCATTGACCAGTGCCACCCCACTCGCACTCTGCGCAAACGAGTTGGCGCGAAACGGCAGAGAGGGCCCCTCGGAGCTCGAACCGATCAGCGAAGGCTCGATCAGCGAATCCTCGGCAAGAACGTAGAGGGTGTCGCCGATCAGTCCAAAGTCGGCTGTGTTAGGCGGAACTTGCGAAACGAAGGACTGAACGGGTTCGGCCGGAAACGTTTGCCGTTGGCCGCTGGCGCCGTCGTAAAGCCGGACCGAGTGAATCCCGGGGTCGATCTCGTCAAATTGGAATTGCCCCGACGAGTCGGTGACCGCAAACGATTCCCCCGAGTCGAACGCGGCATTGTTGTTGGCATCGATGTAGGCGAGCCGAGAGCTGAGCTGCACTTCACCCGATTCGGGTCTCAGCGACCCATCGATATCCTCGAAAACCTGTCCGGTGATGACCGCCAGAACGCGGCGTTGATCAAGCGTCTCGACTGACAAGCGTCGACGTCGGATTCGCCGTGCATCGGCGGAGACAACGAGCGCACGACGACGCTTGCGCGAAGTCCGCGATGCACCTGTTTCCGATGAGCTACGGCGCCGTCCCATTGAATCCGTTTTCTCGAGTCTTTTTGCGGCTTCGCCGCTCCTACGTGCATTACCCCTGCGACAAGTTCAAGAACCAGCCGAGACCTATGATCCAATGGGCCCCGTAAAGTTCCCTCCGCCACGGCTACAAACCAGGGAAATACATGCAATTCCGAAAAATGAGCCGATTCCCGGCTCACGATTTCGCCCGCCAACACATCTATGATACGCTGAAAGGCGCGTGCGTGGGACTCCTAAGGATTTGTTCCCACCCCTTAAGACGCGGAAACTGCGTCGATCGAACTCTCTCTTTCTGCCATCAATCCGACGATGCTAGTCAGCGCGTCGATTTCGCTTCGCCAATTTCGGTGACTCATCAGATGAAAAAACAGCCTCTCAATCCGGTTCGATGCCCGGTACTTGTCGTCGCGGTTCTCGGGATGATTCTCGGCGGAAGTCCCGCAATGGCTCAGTCGGACCAGCAAAGCGGGTACAATTCCGGCTCGTCCGGACCCCCGGCGGGGTCGTCCGGCGGAGGGCAGCAAGACGAAATGGCTGCCGGTTATGGCGGCTCGAGCGGTGAACCCGGTGGTTCACGCGGCGGCGTTCAACTCGGTGGCGGATCCAGTGGCCCTCCCGGGGGCCCCGGTGGTTCGCGCGGCGGTGTTCAACTCGGTGGCGGTCAAGCGAGCGGCTATGCGGCTGGTTCAAGCGGACCGCCACCCGGTGCCGGTGGCAGTGGATTACAGCTCGGGAGCCGCGGCGCCGACATGGCCTCGGGCTACAACGCGGGATCGAGCGGACCGCCAGCCGGTGGTGGCGGAAGTGGACTGCAACTCTCTGGCCGCGGTGGAGATTTTGGCGGTGGATTTGGCGGCGGCTCGAGCGGGCCGCCTCCGGGAGGCGGATTCGGTGGAGCCGGGGCTGGTACTTCCCCCCAGGACATGTTTGCCAGTGGCTTTGGCGCATTCTCATCGCTTCTGAGTCCCGTCAATGCTTCCGGATCGGCGGAGCCAACCGTGACGGGCCCGGTCTTGGAAAACGAAGCCCGAGCCGCGTTCGGCAACGGTGACTACGAACTTGCGATGAACCTGCTTTATGGCCACATCGTCGCGGAGTATGACGACGCGCAGAATGTGATCCGGATGGCCAAATTCAGCCGCCTCATGAAACGCCCCGCATGGCAGCTTCGCTGGGGCATTTCCTACACCATGCGTGGTGACTCGGTCGACCCACAACCGATTACCGAAGGTAGCGGCAGCAGCGGCGGCGGGTTCGGTGCGAGCGGCTTCGGCGCCAGCGGTTTCGGTGGCGGCGACTTCGAAGGAATGGAAGAACAAATGCAAGGGTTCGGTTCCGGTGGGTCCGGCGGGCCTGGCGGCGCTCGCGGTTCCCAAGGTGGTGGCTCCCGCGGTGGCGGTTCGCGAGGCAGCGGTGCACCTGGCGGTAGCGGCGGGGGAGGTTTCGGTGCCAGCGGATTCAACGCGAGCGGATTTGGTGCCGGCAACTTCCAAGAAGAAATGCAGGGAATGGCGGAAGACATGGCCGAAGAGATGGCCATGGAAATGGCTGGCGGCGGTCCCGGCGGCGCCCGTGGCTCCAGTGGCGGCCCGGGAGGCTCTCGAGGAGGAAGTGGCGGCTTCGGCGGTGGTGGATTTGGATCCTTCGGCGGCAGCGGAGGTGGTTCGCGCGGCGGGAGTGGCGGAGCCGGTGGCTTCGGCGGATTCGGATTCGGCGGTGGTTCGACGTCGGCGTCGGGCGGCTCCGGGTCCAGCGACGCTCTCGCACGACTGTCCAGCATGCAACGGTCGATGCTCAGCCCCGAAGCCGAACAGGAGCTGCAATCGGTTCTTGGCCTGGTGACGACCGTTTTGGGCGAGGAATACGACACTCGGTTCTCGCAAGGAGATTTTGGCCGAGCGTTGACCGACGTCGGCGGCGCACCAGAGGGAATGATCTCCTCGGAGTTCGTCGACACGCTTGAGTCCTCCCCGGAATCACTGCCGATGTGGCGAAAGGCCTTCCTCTATCTAGGTAGTGGAGAGTTGGACCGAAACGTGAAGGTCGCCCAGTCCAACCGACTGGATCTCGTCATTCACTTCGACATTCTTCTCAAAGAAACCCGCGGTGACGTGGTTCAAAACATCTCTCGTTGTCGCCTCGTCCATGTTCCTTCGGGCAAGTCACTCGGCGTTTCGCGACCGATTGATAGTCTCGAGTTGAAGCAAAAGTCTCGCTCGAAGGGGCTCAGCTCTCGGGACTACGTCAACGAGCAGCTGTCGAATCTGATCAACATCATCGATCGGCAGGCCAAGGCGATGGACATGCCACAACTGACACCCGAGATCGCGCGGCGGCGAGTCGGTTCGCTGCTATCGAGCGGTGGCGGCAACAGCCTGCGGACGCTCGCCGAAGTTCGGCTGTATCAGTCGCAAGGCTTGCTTAGCGAGGACGAAGTCATGACCGCATTTGACATCGTCGGTGGCCCCGAAGCGATGCGATTGCTGTTCGGAAGCGAGGAAGAAAAACTCGAGATCGCCCGCAGTTGGTCGATCGGCAAAACGACCGAATAGTCAATCAGAGTCGCGTTGCTCCGGGTTATCACGGGGGGCAACGATGTACAGTCGCTCCATCGCCCCGGGATGCAGAATCCCGGCAGCGGTCATCTTGTGACGTAGCAATCGACAGGGCCGGCCCTCCAGATGCGAGATCGCGTCTTGGGCGGCCCATTCATAGGGCAGCAGACCCGCGCCCGAAGCCAGCTCCCGGGCGAGGCCGAAACTCTTCAGCGCCAACTCCGTCTTCCCCTCGGTCCTTCGACGGACGCCATCAAGCAACTCCGCGAGCAAGTTCGGAAACACGCCCTCGCGGCTTCGCAGTTGACGAATCGCTTGACGCGGAATGTGTCGTGAGCCAATTTGTCGATCCACCGCGCCGTCATCGCCGTTCTGCGAGACGTGCAATGAGACGAGAGCGACAAGGTAGTCCGCAATGGTCTGAATCAAATCAACGCGGCGTATCAAAGAACGATCGATCGCGTCGCGCATCCGGAGAACATCCAGCGCCGCTTGGCGGAATCGGCCGCGGTAAAGATTCACTTGGACCAGGTGAATCCAGCGAAAGAAATCCGCAAACTCGACGCCGGTGCCCGACGTGACCACGCGTTGATTCTCCCGACCGTATCGCACGGAATCCTCGACTTGATCGAGCATCAAGAAAGCGTTGCCGCCATAACCCGACGTCGCGAGTAACTGCTGATAAGCATCGTTCTGACGAGTGGCGTCCTCGACCATGTCCTCGGCGTCCGATCGCAGTGAATCCCACTGCCCCAAATGCCAAGACGCCCACATCCTCATCCATCTGGTGTGGAGCACCTCGAATCGAAGCGGTTTCTCGTCAAGGGCATAATTCCGGATCGCGACGTTGACGCCTGCCGGCACCGCGTTCCAACGCATGGCGAGCAACTCGATGCAAGCCGTTCCCGCCCAAACCTCTGCCGTGGCACGCCGCGAGCCGTTGGTTTCGATGCGATGACGCAGCGTCGTTAGGATTCCCAACGACTTCTCCATCGTCCGCACTTGACCGGCAAGCACTCCCGACCAAACGACCGCCATCACACCAAAGTGGATACGATCATCGGGTTTGCCGTGGCGTGCGGCC
>JBCBLJ010000142.1:0-13431 GCA_038520195.1 Planctomycetota bacterium | reverse complement strand
GTACCTGACCGGGAAAGATGTCAAACCAGCAGGCAAAGGCAACATCTCCTGGAACTTCGAAAAGTTCCTGGTCGATCGCGAAGGCAACCTTATCAATCGCTTCAGCCCACGGACAAAGCCGAGCGACGCGCAGCTCGTTAAAGCCATCGAGAGCGAACTGGCCAAGGAATAAGCTCGGTCAACGACCCGGCACCAGCTCACCCGAGCTGCGTCCACGCGGCGAGTCTTCTCGCCGCGTTTTTTTTTTGCCCCCGAAAACGCCCCGCCATCCAACTCAACCGTCGAGCGACGGGGCGAGAACGAGCGAGACGCACAGCACAAGTACGAGCAGTGGTACGTCGAGCGAGCCGCCAAACACTCTTCATTTCTTGTGTTTCGTGGTCCACTGTTCCCCACGACTGCCTCCGCGTGCCGAGTGAAGACGAGTACCGGCGAGACGCCTGAGGTACAGGTACGACCACGACTTCCCGCGCGTGACCTCTCCTGACGGCGCAGCATGTGAGGGGAAACCCTCGGGCCAGAGTGGTCCCGTGGAAGGGGTCGGTTTCAAGATGCCGGTTTCGCCTAACCGATAAAGTAGCCACGACCGGAGGTTTCGCCTGTGGCGCGGTGCGCCCGTGATCGAACCTCGACCCGACCATTCTGTCTTGTTGAACCGCGACGATGACTCAACTCAGCCTGCACGTCCCCCCAGAGTCGTGGCTCCGCAACGTGGGCCGACTGCAAAGCGTGAGCGGCCGCGTCAATGCGCGAGTCGACGCGGGCTTGGGTGAACTCGTCGAGATCACCGGCCGCAACGGCGTGGGTGTCCTCGCAGAAGTCATCGGTTTTGACGACGACACCGTCCAAGTGATGCCATTTGATTCGGCCAACCACTTTCGGCGGGGCGACCGGGTCATGGCGTTGAGATCCCGGATGACGGTGCCGACGGGTTTCACGATGCTTGGCCGAACCATCGATGCGATGTGTGAACCGATCGATGGGCTGGGCGAGCTTCGCTACGACGAACGTCTCGAAATCCAGTTCGACGCCCCCGACCCGCTCACCCGCCCCAACATCGAACAACCGTTCGTCACCGGCATTCGCGCGATCGACGGCATGCTCACACTCGGTCGCGGCCAGCGAGTCGGACTCTTCGCGGGAAGCGGGGTCGGCAAAAGCACGCTGCTCGGCGAGATCGCTCGCCACGCCGAATCCGATGTCAACATCGTCGCGATGATCGGCGAGCGTGGTCGTGAGGTTCGTCCATTCATCGAAAGCAATCTCGGTCCCGACGGCCTCCGCCGATCGATCGTCATCGTCTCAACGTCGGACCAACCGCCGTTGGCTCGGGTCCGCGCCAGCGAGACGGCGGTGGTTCTGGCCAACTGGTTTCGCGCCCGCGGTCAGAACGTTCTGTTGATGGTCGACAGCCTCACGCGACTCGCTCACGCGCAACGCGAACTCGGGCTCTTACTCGGTGAGCCGCCGACGTCCCGCGGTTACACGCCGAGCGTGTTTCAAAAGATGGCGCGATTGCTCGAGCAACTGGGGACCAACCAAACCGGTTCGATCACCGGCCTGCTCACCATTCTTGTTGATGGCGATGATCTGAATGATCCCGTCGCCGACTCGGCCCGCTCCATCCTTGACGGCCACATCGTGCTCGATCGCAAACTCGCCCAGCAGGGCCACTTTCCCGCCATCAATATCCTCAACAGCGCTAGCCGACTGTTTAACGATGTCACCACAGACGATCAGAAACGCAGCGTGACGCTGGCACGTTCCGTGATCGCCAAGTACAGCGAGGTCGAAGACCTGCTTCAGATCGGAGCTTACAAGCAAGGTGCGGTTCCGGAGTCGGATCGGGCTGTCGCGAAGTTTCCGTCGGTGCGCCGGTTTCTCCAACAACCGCTTGACGCAACCTTCGACTTCCCGACCACCCTGCGACACCTCGCCGATCTCAATCGAGAAATCGAGGCCGCCTAATGGAAAAGACTCGCCAACGCATCTCGCGCATCCGACGGCTCCGCGCTATCGACGACATCAGACTCGATCAGCTCGCCGTCGAATTGGGCTCCATCCAGCAGCGGATGAACAAGTGGTCCGACCAGCTTTCCGAGGTCCACCTCGAGATCGACGACTCATTTCGCCAAATGAGTCCGGGCGTTGTGAATCGCAATCAATCAAGAGTTTGGACGGATCATCTTCAACAGATCTCGCTCCACCTTGCGGCGTCCATTCGGCGGGCCGCGACCGAGCGGGAACAGGTTCACGAGAGGATGATCGAGCAGCGCGCCAAGGTGCGGGGCTGGGACTTGCTGCTCGATCAACTCCAAGGCGAAATGCGAACGGCGTCGGCGCACCAAGAGCACCTCGAAGCCGATGACCGATTCCTCAGCAAGCAAACGGTGATGTAACATGAAATCCGTCCTTACCGCGATGCTTACGTGTGCTGTTTTATTCGGCATCTCATTCTTCGCCACCTCGCAGATGCGGTCTTCGGAGGAAGACGCCGCCGAAGACACCGCCGAAGTCGAGGGAGCGTCGGCAGAACCCCCTGGCGACGACGCCGACGAGGCACCGCTCGGAATGGTCAAGGCCATGCCGGTTTCGCTTCGCCCCGATAACGCCGTCACGGTCGAGGCGGTCCTGCAAATGAGTGACTCCATCAAGAAGATGGAGCAACAGCTCGCTCAGCGTGAGACTCGCGTCGCCAAAAAAGAGCAACGCGTGAAGCTGATGTTCGAAGACCTTACCACCGAACAGGACGAACTCCGGGCGTTCGCCGAAGGAATCGACGCGAAAATCGAAATGCTCAGCCAACTGAGCAACGACGTTCAAATGAAACTCGACACACTGGAAGCGAAAAAATCGGAGCTCGAAAAGCTCGAAAAAAGCACCGGCACCGATGCCGAATCGAAGCAACAGGAATTCGACGACAAGGTCAACACGATCAAGGGATGGTTCGCCAACCTGCAACCGGAACAGGCCGCCGAGTACCTCAAGGAATTCGCGAACAACGGCAAACTTGAATTCGCCGCGTCGCTCCTGCAACGACTTCCCGACCGGCAAAAGTCCAAGGTGCTCGGTGTGATGAGTGATCCGGTCTTGGTCGACCAACTGATCGACGCGCTCAAGGTAAAACCGAAAACCAACTAGCTCTGTTTAAAGAGTCCCTCGGGCGACCTTAAGAAGAAGGATGGATGAACATGGATGTTCTTGACGCCGCATCGATCGGACGTGAATTTTTTTCGATGGCTTTGCTGCTGACTGCTCCGGTGGTGGCGGTCAGTTTGATCGTCGGGCTGGTCATCAGCATCGGTCAGACTGTGACCAGCATCCAAGAACAAACACTCTCCTTCGCGCCGAGAATTGTCGCGGTCGTGTTTCTCCTGATTTGGCTCGCGGATTGGTACCTGCAAACACTACAGACTTACACGACCGACGTTTTCACGCAGATGGTTGAGATGGTGAAGTGATCAACCAAGGCCAACTCGTCGTTTTTATCTTGATCCTGACGCGAGTCTCGGTCTTCATCGCGGTGTTTCCGATCTTCTCGCGTCGACAACTCCCCAACCTCGTGAAAGTCGGCCTGTCTGCCGCGCTCACGCTCTTTTGGTTCGCCGAAGCGGAGGCTCACACCGCCTCTGCCGTCGAAGACGCGACGTCCTGGGCCGCAATCCTGTTGATCGCGAAAGAAGTACTCACCGGGATTGTGCTCGGAACCGCGATGGCGGCATTCTTCTACCCTGCAAAAGTCGCCGGCGCGTACGTCGGCCAGGAACTGGGGCTCTCATTGGCCTCCATCAGCGACCCCGGCAGCCAAGACAGTTCGACGCTCGTCACTCGGCTTTTCGAAACCTTTACGATCCTGCTCTTCTTCAGTATCAACCTGCATCACTTTTTGATCCTCGCACTTCACTATTCATTCGAGCAACTGTCGGCCGGTCTCAGCATCGGCGAATTGCCGACCGAACAATTGGTGACCCTGCTAACGCGAGTTTGCGACTATGGACTGCTGGTCGCGGCCCCGCTCATGATCCTGTTCATGCTGGTTTCGTTGATTCTGGCGTTCCTCAATCGAGCCGCGCCGTCGCTCAATCTGTTCTCCGTCGGAATGTCGATCCGAGCCGGACTCGGCATCTTTTGCCTCTTTCTGTTCTCGCCGGTGATCTTCGGCGCGATGGAGTCCTACCTCTATCGAGTGCAACAAGACGTCGAGAATCTGATCGGCGCTCTCCTCTAAACCCCGGAACACCACGGCGTGGCCGAGCAACAGGATCAGGATCAGAGGACCGAAAACGCGACCCCCCAGCGGCTCAACAAGGCGCGGCAAGAGGGTCAGGTCGCGTTCAGCCCGGAGTTCGTCAGCGGACTCATGCTGACGGCCGGTGTCTTGCTTTTTTGGATGTTCGGCTTGGTCTTTTTCGGGGTGTTTGGCGAGACGATCTCCGTGCGTTTGACGATCTTCGAACCCATGATCGTCGACCCACGACAAACGATCACCGCGCTGATTGGTGACGTCGTGCGAGTCGGCTTGGTCGTGCTGGGTTTTATTCTCGCCATCGCAATGGTCGCAACGGGATGTGGCTTGCTGCAGACCAACTTCAACTTCAGCCTCAAACCGCTTGAGCTGAAATTCAACAAGCTCGACCCAAATGCAGGCATCAAACGAATCTTCTCGAGTCGAAGCGTGGTCCGCGGAGCCCTTTCAATCTTCAAGGCGACGATCTTGCTGTTGATCGTCTATCTGGTCGCTCGTTCTCGGATCGAACAGATCGCAGTCGCCAGCTTCGGGTCGTATCACGAACTGATGCTGCAGATGTCCGGCATTCTGCTGCACGCGGCCTTTGCCGTGGCGGGCATGATGGCGATCGTCGGCATCGTCGACTTTGCGTACCAACGCTGGAAACACGCGCAGGACATGAAGATGAGTCTGCGCGACATCAAGGATGAAAACAAAGAGTCCGAAGGCGACCCTCTCGTGCGTGCCCGCGTGCGGCGCATTCAAGCGGAGATGGGACGCAAACGCATGCTCGCCGACGTACCCAAGGCAAGCGTCGTGATCACGAACCCGACTCACTTCGCCGTCGCTCTCCAATACGACCGCGAAAACATGTCCGCTCCGGTTGTGATCGCCAAGGGTGCCGATCACTTGGCTCGAAAGATCATCGAGATCGCCGAGGAAAACGGCGTCGCCGTTGTCCAACGCAAACCGGTCGCGAGGTTCCTCTACTCAAATGTCGAAATCGGAAACCCGATTCCTTTCGAACTCTATCAAGTCGTCGCCGAAATCCTGAACTTCGTCCAACGGATGCGTTCCGCGGCTTAGCGCTGGCAAAGCGTCAAAGCTCAAACGGCTCGCCGACCGCCGGAGCTTTGGCTTTCGAGCCCGTTTCCGACTCGACTTTTTGGACCCATGCGCTGGCGTCCTGTTCGATCGGTGGCCAAGTCCCATAATGCATCGGGAGCACGATCTTTGGCTCAATCAACTTGATCGCTTCCAAACTGTCATCCACGCCCATCGTGAACAGATCGCCGATCGGCAAGACCGCCACGTCGACGCCATGGGCGTACCATTTCATGTCGCTGAAATAGGCCGTGTCGCAAGCAAAGTAAACGCGGCAACCGCCGAGCGAGATCACAAATCCGGCCGCGGCCCCTGCGTAGGAGCCATCCGGAAGACTGCTGCTGTGAAGCGCGGGCGTCATCTTCGCCGAACCCTCGCCGATCGAAACGTTGCCGCCGATGTTCATCCCGATCGCATTGGTGACGCCGTGATGTTTCCCAAACCACTCCGCGATCTCGTAGTTGGTGACGAGCTGCGCCCCTGAAGCCTCCAAGACCGCGGCGGCGTCGGCGACATGATCAAAGTGCCCATGCGAGAGCAGCACATGCGTCGCGTCGGTGAAGTCGTCGACTGTCGCAGTGGCCGCGGGATTCTCCGTCAAAAACGGATCGAGCAAAATCTTGTGGGTTCCATCTTCGATCAGCCAACTCGCGTGACCCAGCCATGTCAATCGAATCATCGTTTGCGTTCTTCCTCTTGCTTGCGGCGAATCTCTTCAAGTGAAGTCCCGTGGATCGCCAGCATTCTATCAGCGTCCATCCTCATGATTTCGTCTTCCGACGCATCCGGGTAGCGACGGCGCAAACCCGCACGTGCCAATTCACGCATGTCCTCGGTGAGTCGAAACGATTTTTCCAACCGCTGAGCCCCGGTCATCTTCCGCCATACCTCACGGCGAACACGCAACATCTCGCGGCCGTGTTCGGTCTCCATCGCGATTTGATCCTCGAGCGGTATCTTCATCTGCCGTTCTCCTCAGCCCTCACGATCATCTGTAGTGTCTCGCGAATGTCGCCATCAATGTTCGCCCAAACGTAGTCCCAGTCGATTGAATCCCGACACGTCGCCACCAATCCAAGAATATCTTGACGCTGCAACTCCGAGCCACCGATCTTCGCGTCCCATCTCAACTTGGAAACAATCGTGTCCTCCACCGTCATCACGTCGACTTCAATCCCCATGATCTCGCCCCGCACTCGACGGCGAAACTCCCGCTGCGCCTCAGCGTCCGTCTGAAGGAAGAAAAGATCGACCTTATCACCCGTGAATGTATCGATCACATTCGCCATTCGACGCTCAGCGAAGGCCGATTCGCTGAGATAAAACCGGTGACGATCGAAGCGGGCGATGAACGACGAAGTTTGTTCTTCTGGCAGATCAACCACAAGATCCACGTCCGGTGTTGACCTAACTTCGCCATGAAACGCGGCCGCATGAGAACCAAACAGCATGGACTCTGCTCCCACCGCATTCAACGCCTCCAGCACCAAGCGCAGCAGCTCGAGTTGCGACATCGCGTTCCCGAATCAGTAGGACTCGCCTCTCAGGCGCGCGATTTCCATCGCGTCTTTGTCGCCGCGGCCGGAGAGGCAAACGACCAACTTTTGCTGCGGAGACATCTCCGACGCCAACTTCATCGCTTTTGCGAGCGCGTGACTGGTCTCGAGTGCCGCGATGATGCCTTCGGTTCGCGCCAGTTTGTCGAACGCGGTCATCGCTTCGTCGTCACCGCACTGGATGTAGTCGACGCGCCCGGTGTCCTTCCAGTAGCTGTGCTCGGGGCCGACGCCCGGGTAATCCAATCCGGCGCTCATGCTGTGCACGTCGCAAGTCTGTCCATCGTCATCCTGCATCACGTAGCTGTAGCTTCCGTGCAAAACGCCGGGAGATCCAAACGACATCGGTGCCGCATGATCGCCGGGTTGGCTGCCACGTCCACCCGCCTCGACACCCACCAGACGCACGTTATCGTCCTCGACGAAGGGATAGAACATGCCAGCCGCGTTGCTGCCCCCACCGACGCAAGCGACCACACAGTCGGGCAGCTTGCCAAAGATCTCACGGGACTGGTCACGTGTCTCGCGACCGATCACGGCCTGGAAATCGCGAACCATCATTGGAAATGGGTGTGGTCCGATCACGCTGCCAATGATGTAATGAGTGTTTTCGACCGATGACATCCAATCCCGCATCGCCTCGTTGACCGCGTCGCGTAAGGTTCTCGATCCCGATTCCACGGAGCTGATGTTCGCCCCCATCAATCGCATGCTGAACACGTTCGGCTTTTGACGACGAATGTCTTCGGCACCCATGTAAACGGTGCAGGGGAGTCCAAAATGGGCACATGCCGTCGCGCTCGCGACGCCGTGCTGGCCGGCACCGGTTTCCGCGATCACGCGCGTTTTGCCCATCCGGAGTGTCAACAACGCTTGTCCCAGCGTGTTGTTGATTTTGTGGGCACCGGTGTGATTGAGGTCTTCGCGTT
This sequence comes from Planctomycetota bacterium, assembly GCA_038520195.1. Classification (GTDB taxonomy): domain Bacteria; phylum Planctomycetota; class Planctomycetia; order Pirellulales; family Pirellulaceae; genus Stieleria. The sequence continues at coordinate 5,614 of JBCBLJ010000142.1, read as the reverse complement.
TGAGCCAAATCTCCGCCCCGCCGCACGCCTCGCTCAGCCGCCGCGCGTGGTAGAACGGACTCGGTCGACCAACGAACGTCTTCAGCAGACCCTCCAGCTCACGCTGGAAAGCCGCATCACCCTTGGCACGCTCATATTCTTCCGACAATTGATCGAGCGCGCGTGTCAGCGTTTCGGGCACGAATCGCCCGCCAAAATCGCCGAAACGTCCTCGATTGTCGGGGACTGACGAAGACGCCGAGCCGGTTGACGGAGCAATACTCATGGTGGTGCGATCACTGGGTCGAGCGTACGAATGGTGAATGAGAGAACCGATTTTCACTGGACCCGCGCAATTGGTCAACGCGACGAAAACGCGACAAATTCGATTCCCAGCGTTTAAAACCGTCTTCGGTGTCGACTACAGCGGTGCCGCCCAAGCCGGTCGAAACGCGTGGCTCGCCGAATTGAGTTGCGAGCAACCGTTCATTGCAACGGATCGCGAACCGCCGTTTCAGCTCATCACACTCGCCCCCCTGGAGAGACTCGCCGGGGCATCCGAACGCGACACCGTCAACCGATACTTGGCGGAGCGGATCGTACAAAGCAGCGGGGCGTTCTGGGGATTCGACTTTCCCTTCGGTCTGCCGATCGAACTGAATCTGGGACGCTGGACCGATCAAGTGGAACTCGCGACGCACTATGCGGGCAACGCGAAAGAGTTTGGCCGGATGCTGGTCGAGAAAACCGAGCAGCGACTTGGCAGTAAACACGTTCGCCGAGCCACCGATAAAGAAACGCAAACACCGTTCGATTGTTATCACTATCGAATCATCTACCAAACGTTTCACGGCATGCGTGATGTACTGGGATCGATCCATCACAACAGCCGAGTCTGCGTTCTGCCGTTTCAGTATCAAAAACTGGTCGGGAACAAGACCGCTGGCGTCGTCGTCGAAGCCTGCCCGTCGTCGACGCTCAAACGTCTCGGCCTGCCTTTCAAGAACTACAAACAGTCCGGGAACAAGCCGCCGGAGAAGAAACATCAACGCAACCGCCGCGAAATCCTGCAAACGCTCGACGCGTTTGTCGAGATCTCGCCCCATCGTCGCCGGGTGATGATGAGTAATCCCGGCGGTGATGCCCTCGATGCGGTCTTGGCCGCCGTCGGCAGTTGGCAAGGATTCGTCGACACCGAGCATGTCGCCGTTGCCTCCGATGACCGATACCCGCACGAAGGCCGCGTCTATTGCTAGTCGCGGCGTGAATGCGATTCAGTCGCGTGTCTTTACGTGTCTTTGTTCGTTCGCTCGTAACGACCTAAGGTGCAAGGCGAAACTGGTGCCAAACTTTTTTCAGCAAACGTCACAGCCAGCTTGCCAAAGTACAGACAGGTCTGTATATTGCGACCATGAGCCAAGCGAGACCGAAAAACTCCGATGCCCGCCAGCGACTCCTCGAGACCGCCGAGCGGCTGTTCTACTCCGACGGGATTCATGTTGTCGGAATCGACCGCATCATCGCCGAGGCGGGCGTGGCAAAGATGACGCTCTACAACCATTTCGGTTCCAAAGACGATCTGGTCCTCGAGGTACTCCGGCATCGCGAACAACAAGTCAACGCGATGTTCGCCAAGTCGATCCAACGCTACACCCGTCGCGGCAAGAGCCCGTTGGAAGCGTTTTTCGGTGGACTCAAGGATTGGTTCAAGGGCGACGGATTTCGCGGCTGCTCGTTCATCAACGCGACGGCCGAATTGGCGGACGCCGCGCACCCGGCCTCTCAATTTTCCGCCGCGCACAAAGAACGCATTCACGAGATGCTTCGGGGCCTGATCGTGGAGGCCGCAGGCGAAAGTGCCGCGGAGGTCGCCCCCGCGATCGCACTCTTGGTCGAAGGCGCGATCGTCATGGCAGTCATGGAACGATCCGCCGCCCCCGCCGACCGGGCTCGCGACGCAGCGCTGGCCCTCGTTTCGACAACTTCCTGAAAACGAAAGTAAGGTTCCTTGCTCGACCGCGTGTAATATACAGACCTGTCTGTTTAAATACACGCGACACCAACTCACTCGCCCTTTGCCTCGGAGACGGAAAAATGACCTTCCTCAAAAAGACACTGGCCAGCATCACCATCGCAGCCCTCAGCGCGCTCGCGAACGTTGCTCCGGCCCAGACGCTCGACCAAACAGGCCAAATCCACTATCGCACCGAGCGGATCGATGACCTGGACATCTTCTATCGTGAAGCTGGCCCCAAAGACGCTCCCACGGTGCTTCTGCTGCACGGCTTCCCAACATCCTCTCACATGTTCCGCAATCTGATTCCAGCGCTCGCCGACGAGTATCACGTCGTCGCGCCAGACTATCCGGGCTTCGGTTCAAGCAGCATGCCGAGCGTCAGCGAATTCAACTACACCTTCGACAACCTCGCCAACATCATCGAGAAGTTCACGGCGAAGTTGCGACTCGATCGCTACTCGATCTATCTCATGGACTATGGTGCCCCCGTCGGATTCAGGCTCGCCGCCAAACATCCCGAACGCGTCGACACGCTGATCGTGCAAAACGGCAACGCCTACGACGAAGGACTCGACAATCCGTTCTGGGAGCCGATTAAGGCCTACTGGAAAGACCCTTCCAAGGAGCGAGGTGACACGCTGCGTGGGTTCCTCAACCTCGAGACGACGAAGTGGCAATACACCCATGGAGTACGTGACGTAGAAACGATAAGCCCTGACACTTGGGGTCACGTGCAGCCGCTTCTAGATCGCGAAGGCAACCAAGACATCCAGCTCGCCCTGTTTTACAGCTACGGAAGCAATCCACCCCTCTACCCGAAGTGGCAGGCTTACTTTCGAGAGCACCAACCGCCGATGCTGATCGTGTGGGGAAAGAACGATCAAATCTTCCCCGCGGCCGGGGCCTATCCCTATCGACGCGACCTGAAGAACGTTGAGTTTCATCTCTTCGACACCGGGCACTTCGCACTGGAAGAAGACGGCACCGAGATCGCGGGTCTGATTCGCGACTTCCTGGGCCGCAACATCGCCCGATAGAAAATACAGACCTGTCTGTATCTTCAGCCGAGCGGCCATTGCCCGCTCGGCTTTTCCCTCGCGAACGCTCCGAACGAACAATCCACCCACTGAGAACTCGATCATGCCCGCCATCCCAAGCGACGTTGCCTTCACGCCCACCGTCAAAGCGATCCAAACCGAAATGGGTTCCCGCGATGCGTACGCCAAGATGGAGCAGCGACGCGGCTGGCAAACGCGGGTCTCGCCCGATCTTGAAGCCTTCCTGGCCGAGCTCGACATGTTCTACTTCGGTACCTCCAACGGCCAGGGCCAGCCTTACATCCAATACCGCGGTGGCCCTCCAGGATTCCTTCATGTCATCGATGACCGAACGCTCGGCTTCGCGGACTTTGGAGGCAACCAGCAATACATCACCCTCGGAAATCTCGCCGACAATTCCAAGGCATTCATCTTTCTGATGGATTACGCCAATCGCCGAAGAGTCAAACTCTGGGGCAGGGCGAGGGTCGTCGAAGGCGACGCTGAACTGGAGGCAAAAACAAGTCACCCGGATTATCGAGCCAAGGTCGAACGCGTTATTCTTTTTGAGATCGAAGCCTGGGACATCAACTGCCCACAGCACATTCATCGACGGTTTCCTGAAAGTGTGATCGACGGCCTACAACAACGGATCGAAGAACTCGAATCGGAGTTGTCAGCGTTGAAGGCCAACACCGCTCACGAAGACTCGTAGCCGAAAACCGTGAAAGCCCCAAATGCATGAGCTCTTGCCGAAACGACTTTGGATCGCCAACGCGATTGAAGCACGCGACGCTCGCATGCTCTTTGATCTGGGTATCGAAGCGGTCGTCGATGTCGCTTACGAGGAAGCGCCCGCCCGGCTCCCGAGACAATTGATCTACTGTCGTTTTCCACTCAACGACGGCGGAGGGAACCCGAGTTCGACTTTGCGGCTCGCGGTTCGAATCGTCACCGAACTTGTGGAGAACGCAGTACCGACGGCCGTGGCATGTTCGGCCGGAATGTCACGTTCACCCCTAATCGCGGCGTTCGCCGCGAGCCAACTGGTGGGCGAATCGGCGGACGACATCCTCAAAGACTTGGCGCAGTGGCGACCGCTGCAACTCAACGCCGCACTTTGGAACGAAGCCCTCGCAGCACTTTCGCGCTAGGGGGTCGCGAGCCGATCCTTGCCATCCGCCCGCGGCTCCGGGACAATACTCGGATACGCAGCGAAACGAGGAAACCATGCAAGCCACCGGCAGTATCGAAATCGAACGACCCATCGACGAGGTCTTCGACGCGGCATGCAACGCGATGCCTCATTGGAGTGACATCGTGGTCGAAGACGAACTCATCGAAGATGTCCCGGGTGTCGTCGGTTCGAGATTTCGGACGGTGACCCAAGAGCAGGGAAAGCAGATGATCTTTGAGGGCAAGGTCACCGCCTACGAGCACCCTCGTTTGCAAGCCGTGCATATGGCGGGGCAATACTTCGACATCGACACCGAGTTTCGCTTCGAGGAGATTTCCGGGAGGACGCGGGTGACCCAATTCGCTGATGTCCGCGGCAAAGGTTTTTTCAAGGTCATCCTCTGGACCACCGGCTGGTTCATGAAAAAGTCCCAGTGTGAGGCGGCACAGAATGAACTCGAAAACCTAAAGCGGTTTTGTGAGACCAGCGTCGCCGCTACGGCATAATCACCGCTCGACTTCTCGACACGACACAAAAAAACATCCGCGGTGCCAGAACTCCCTGAAGTTGAGACAATGCGGCGCGGCGTCGCGTTGATCGTGGGCCAACGAATCGATGTTGCCGAACGCCCACCCTGTGAACGCAAGCCGATTCTGTTTCAACCATCGATTCATACGTTCGACGCGCGCGTGCGCGGCAAACAGATCACCGCAATCGATCGGCTCGGAAAGCGGGTTTTGGTTTGCCTGGAAGACCGGCAGACCATTGTGATCGAACCTCGCATGACGGGGCTCGTATTGCTCGGCGACCCGCCCGGTGACGAGCACCTGAGGCTTCGACTGCACCTCTCCGGTGGCGGCTTCAAGCAATTGCTGTTTTGGGATCGCCGCGGCTTGGGGACCGTTCGCTTATTCTCCGCCAACCAGCTCAAGACTCAGGTCCGCGATCGACTCGGCCCCGACGCACTTGCGATCACAGACTCCGAGCTCGCGAAACGACTGGGTCACAGCCGCCGAGCCGTGAAGGTCGCTCTGCTCGACCAAACGGCCGTCGCGGGCATCGGAAACCTGTATGCCGCCGAACTGCTTTTCCTCGCCGGCGTCGATCCACGCACCCGTTGCGATCGGCTCTCCAAGCCTCAGTGGCGACGGATCGCCGCCGCCACCCGGCATGTGCTCGAAGAAGCGATCGCGCACGAAGGTAGCACTCTCTCCGACGGCACCTATCGAAACGCACTCAACAACGCTGGAGGCTACCAAAACTACCATCGCGTTTACGACCGCGCGAACGAAGCGTGCCCCAGATGCGGTGTTGGCATAATCCGTCGCATCGTCCAGGCGCAGCGTAGCACGTTCTTTTGCCCCGTTTGCCAGCGAAAAACGGGGCTTCACGCATCCGTTCGAG
>JBCBLJ010000575.1:0-5508 GCA_038520195.1 Planctomycetota bacterium | reverse complement strand
GTAGTCACCCACGCCGGGGCGACTGCTGCGGACGCCCGCGCTGACCGACCGCAGTCCGTCGCTGAACCAGTCGATATAGCCGTCGCTTACGATCGAAAAGCGGTCTCCGATGTGGTAGCGGAAATCGTAGGTGGTCGGGCCGACGGTCTCGCCGAAATTGTCACGATCCGCTTTGGGAAAGAGGATCGTCCCGACGTCCATTTGAACGATGTCGACAATTCGCTCCCTGCCAGGCAAGCCGCGTTTGGTTTGGAAACGTTGGTTCAATCCCAATCGAAACTGCTGCAAGTCATCCGCGATCACGTCGCTCGGGCTGGTGACGTTCCGCTGAATCCCCTGACGGAACGCATAGTTGCGGGGATCGAAACGTTCGGGAAGCGTTCCACCGAACAAATCGCCGATGAAGCGTCTGCGGAACTGTTCTTGCGCGTCATCATCCAGTGGATCGTAGAACGGCAACTCGTCGGCGTTCGTGTCCGAATCGGCGTACCAGTACTCGGCGGTCCAGTTCAGCTTGTGCGCGAGTCCTTGGATGTTAAACAGACTGCTCTGGACCGTGGGATCGACACGCACCATCGGAAGATTCAGCCTGATCCCGGTTTGGCCGAGGACTCGGGTGAGTGAATCTCCGTCGGCGGCTTCGCCATAGTGGGCGACATCGATCGACGCGGACGGACGAATGTCAAAGGGACCGGCCTCAAGGTTGAGCGCAAGTTCCTGGCGTGTTGAGGCGATCAAGCCGTCGGCGGCGACTTCGCCTGGTAGCGCCGATGTCTCTGCCGCCTCCGCCGCATTGACGGGCGTGTCCGCGACATTCAAACGTGAATAAGAAACGTGATTGTGTGCCGACCACGTCAGTCGATCTCGCAGAATGGAGGCGCCGATCAAGTAATGGTTGAACTCGGGAAGCCGTTCGGTTTCCTGGAAGAAGTCGTTAAGTTGGACGTTGATGCCCAGGTCGAAAAGCTGGTTGAAATAGGAACGTCGGAGCCTCAAACCGGTGCGATGGTCTGGTGACTGATCCCATTCGTTTTCGAGGTATTGCTCCAGGAAATTGCGGTCGCTGATCAGTCCCAACTCGGCAATGAACTCAGAGCCGCCGCTAAGTTGTTGTCGATGACGCCAGAGCGCCCGGCCGCGAAAGTCTTCTTCGGGTGGCAACGCCAAGCGGTCTCTTCCGAGGCGATCTAAACCACGATCGTCGATGCCCCAAATGTCCAGCGAACCGTTGGTCGGTCCGAGGAACCCAAAGAAAGCGGGCAGGTCATAGTTGAGCGTTGTTCCGAGCGCCGGTCCGCGATCGCTGAGGTAGTCCGTCGAGAGTTCCCAATCGACACCGTCGGGGACGTTCTCGACACCGAACAATTGAAAGACGTCCCACTCCAGCAGAACCTGCGTCCCGAAGTTGCTGTCGTTTTTGACTTGCGCGTCGGTGAGATAGAACACCGGTCGCGAAAGGCTGGTCGAAAACCTTGGCCAGTACAACACCGGGACGCCGCCGAGGAACACAAAGTTGTTGTCGCTTCGAACGCGGTAATCACGTTTGGGGACAAGCTGTTGAGTGCGGGCATCGATGACGTTGCGATTCTGTTCGGTGAACTCGATCTGTTCGCTTTGCAGCCAGAATCGCGGCACTCCCATTCGGCTACTGGTAACGGCGGCGTCGAATGCTCGATAGCGGCCGCGCGCGACCGCCTGCAAGACTTCGGCTTTGAGCCGGACGACGCCCTGATACTCGGGGATGGATGTGATCGCTTCGGCATCCAAGACCATGCCAGTCTCGCGAGTCACGTTGTAGTACATCGAGTCGGCGTAGATCAGGTTATCGCCCTGACGAAAGACGACGTCGCCTTCGAGATAAATCTCGCCTTCGGCAGTCGAGATGTCAGTCGAACCACTGAACAAGCCGCTCAATGGAGGCGTCCACAAGACGACGCGATCCGCGGATAGAGTGACCGTCCCGAACTGGATCGTTTGCCCATCCGACAACTGCGCGCCGACATCCCGCACGATCACGGTCACGCCACCACGAGCGGTGACAATCGATTCATTGGTTTCGCCGCGTGTCGTGATGTTGACCAGCGGTGGCACCGAGGCATCTCGACGCTCAAAGGTCACGTTCTTTGAGCCGCCGCCAAAAAAGAACTGAAAGCCACCCGTCGTCGCGCCATCCTCAGTGATGATCGGAGGTGTCGATTCACGGCTCAACGGCAGCCCAGTCGTCGGCGGCAAGGGAGCGGGAGGCAATCCCTCGGGAGTCATCAACTCCAGCGCCGGAGTGGGAGGCTGCGACACCCCCGCAGGCCGTGGTTCGGTTGACGGGGTTGCAGGTGACGGGGTTGCAGGTGACGGGGTTGCAGTGAACTGAGCTGGTTTGGTGAACGTGGCCGGTGGAGTGGACTGAGTCGGTTCGGTGTATTGAGCCTGTAGCAGTTCCGGCGCGGACAATCGGGGCGTTGGATTGGTGACCGACTGAATCGAGTCACTCGGTAAGAACTCCAGCAGAAAGGGCCGCTCGCGTGGTTCGAGACGAAACTGCGGCGTCTGGATCTTGGGTTCATCTTCGGTCATCCAGATCGCCGATCGCGGCGTTTGCTCGATGCCCGATGGCGTCTGGCGGCCCTCAAAAACGATTCGGTTTCGGATGTGACCGTGCGGCCCGTCGGACACGATCAAGATTTTCGCGGCGCGAAACTCTTGCTCGCCATGCAGCAATAAGCAGTCCCCGATCAAGAGGGATGCTTGGGCGTCACGGATCTGCCACCGATGAACGGTGTCACTGCTGGCTCGGATTGATGGTCCGATGCTGAGAGCGGTTTTCGAATCGCTCGGTGACGCGCGAGAGGGGCTTTGACCCCATGCATTGCTCCCGGCTAGCCCAAAGCCGACCACCAAGAGAGTGAATCGGATCACGTAGGGCCGAGGACGAACGCGCGTACCGTCAGCGTCACATCGGTCGCTTCCTTTTCGACCGGCGCCGGCATTGGATCGGGCGCTCATTCGCCCAACCATTCTCAGGGCTTCCTTGCCTATCAAATGAATTTGCTGGGATTTCCAACGAAACAGGGAGAAACGTTCAAGTCGCGTCTCGCGCCGGATAGTAGGCACTCAGCGGGCCAAGTCACAACCGGAAACTGGGAACTCCGACGGTTCACTCGGGGAAGCCAGCAGAAAGGCGCTTTCACCGTCGACCGAGTTGGTTCGTAAACCGTTGAATGAGCGAGCTCTGGCAGTCGTGCCGGCGGTTGAAACGAGCGCATCGCCAGGGGACTGATTCGATGATCTATGCAGGGCCCTTAAAGATCCTGAGTTGCCTATGTTTCCATTTCTTCTTTTTCGGCAAAGTCGGCATCCCCTCTGATTGACTTGGTCATACCACCCTTTATTTTCTGGGGGCGTAACGCCCCTCAGTGGAGTATCAGGAGACCGAGAGCCGCCACTCGACAGCGCCTTCGCGCATTTTCGCGGGGCAGTCTCCCGCGAACGGAACGAGTCCAGGCGGAAATCGAGCAGCCTTTGGATGCGTCCTGGCTTTCGCTTTTGGCGAGATGAGGAAGCGTCGCGCGTGGTCTTGAAACTTGGAAGTACGACTTTAGGAGCAAGAAATGTCGTTCAGGGAGAATGGTATCTCGGCCATGCGGTTATGCGTGGCCCTTACTGCCGTCACCTTCTTTGCGTCCGCCTATGCAGAAGTTGCCGATGCGGGCTTCTTCTTTCGGCGGGGACGATCGCATGGGTCATGTGGCAGCAGCGGTGGATCTTGGGGCAGCCACGGTTCGTGCGGAAGCAGCGGAAGCAGTGGCCACTACCGATCCTGTGGAAGTTCAGGTGGCTCTTCGGGCTCAAGCAGCTGGGGAAGTCACGGCAGCAGCGGCGGATCGAGCGGTCACATCGTGTATGTCAAACCGGTCGTGCATTGCAAACCGATCTGCCATCCGCCGATCATCCACCACCCGCCGCATTGCCCAACATGTCCGCACGTGGTGTCCACGCCAACGGTCATTCACAGTTCGCCCGTTGTCCATCCGGTGGTGAAGCCCACTCCGGTTTGTATCGACGGCAAGTGCTACGCCGCCAATGGCACGATCATTTCGAGCGGTGCGGTGGTTTCGACCGGCACCGTTTCGAGTGGTCGGGTGGTGTCGAGCAAGCCAGCGGTTGTTTCCGCTGCACGTCCTAAAGCGACGTTGGTGCTGAACGTGCCGCAGAATGCGGTCGTCACACTTCTCGGTAAACGAATGAAGACGATGGGATCGCGCCGCCAGTGGAGCGTTCCGGTCGCGGACTTCGGCAAAGCATACCGGTACCCGGTTGCCATCAGCGTTGGCGGAAGCAGCTATGAAGAAACGCTTCAGGTCCGCTCCGGTGAGGTCACGCAGTTGACAGTCTCCCAAGAGAAGGGACGTTTGGTGAAGGTCACTCCATCAACCGGCCGCGCGACTCAGCTCGCATCACTTTAGTTCGACAGTCTCGCCGAGCGAACACTTCGTTCGATGGCGACGGCGTAGTTGCAACTTCGGTGATCACTTCATGACACGCACCACGAGGCCGGAACTCGTCCTCGTGATGTGGAGAACGATTTTACTTCACACTCGTGGGATGGAAGCAACCTGATGTTGAAGACACCCGAATCCGATTTGCCGGATTCGCCTGATGAAGCGGATCATGATTCGGTTCGTTGGACGAGATGGCATGCGATCGGAAGCATCGCCATTGCTTTGCATCTCATCGCGATCGTGTTGGCTCCCGCATCGGTCCCACCCTCCTCGTCCGCTGCGCGCCAGGGGTGGACCCTGTTCCGTCCCTATTTGGAAGTCGGCTATCTGAACCACGGGTACCATTACTTCGCGCCAGACCCCGGCGCGAGTTCGCTTCTCGAATACACCGCAATTAAGGAAGACGGCGAGAGAGTGTGGGGACGGATTCCCGATCGGAAGACTATCTGGCCACGGTTGCTATACCACCGACACTTCATGTTGACGGAGTACTACGGAGGCCTTCCACCGGACGCGACCGATCTCAAGAATGCGCTTGCGGCATCATTCGCCGCGCAGTTGATGCGCGAGCATGACGCATCTTCCATCGAGCTTTCGCATGTCGTTCATCAATTGAGCACACGAGAAGAGATACTCGACGGCGGAGTCTTGGACGCACCGGAAAAGTATGAAACAACGCCGCTGGGGACGTATGAACTGGCGGCCGTGAACGACGGCGCGAACGACCCGGAGGGTGTTGCGTCCATTTCGGCAGACGCTCCATCCATCGAAGAAGCCGCGCCGCTGGCGGAACTCATCGACTAGGCAGCGGAACCCATCGACTAGGCATTGGAGCGATGGGCGAGTGGCTGCTCGTCGGACGGCGTCTGGACCAAGGAGACAAACGTGAGTGTGCGGGAAGACATTCGTAGCGTCGGCCGATCCGTGTTGGACGTTGCTAGACGCGGACGCGATGGGTGGTGCGAGTTCTGGTTTCACCCCTCGGATCCATATTCTCTGTCGGTCTGTCGCT
>JBCBLJ010000808.1:0-3827 GCA_038520195.1 Planctomycetota bacterium | reverse complement strand
GTTGAAAACATCGGCACCAATCCGGTGTGGAGTGGGACACGATACTGGCGCGACTTCATCTGGCTCTCGCAAGACGACGTGTTCATTCGCGATCGCGCGTCCTACCTTGGCGCGGCCGTGTTTGCTCCCACGGAAGTCATCAACCCCGGCGACCAATACACCGTCACGTTCACCACGACTTTGCCCGAAGGCACCGGCGGCGACTATTCACTCTGGGTGCATCTCGATGCCCACAACGACAAGTCGCCGTTCCTGTTGCCCTATCAAGCGCGGCTACTCGAGACGGGCTGGTATCCCGCCGACGAAGGAAACAACGCCGCCTGGTTGGCACACTTCGATCGATGGGCTTGGGAAGACCCCAGTGACAACCTCGCACGCACCGATTTGCCGATCCTTTACAAGGAAGCGGATCTGGTCGTGACAGACTTTCAAGTGCCAGCGGGAGTCACCTCCGGCGAAACCGTCGAGTTGTTTTATACGATCGAAAATGCCGGCAACCGCGCGACGCGGGTGAACTCGTGGACCGACCGAATCTTCATCTCTCACGATGCGTCGCTCGACAACTTCGACCACGAACTGGCTGCACGGTCTCACGGCGGCATCCTCGAACCGGGACAGTCCTACTCGTCCTCGATGACGGTTCGAATTCCCGATGGGATCGAAGGCGACTTCCACTTGATGCTCTTCGCCGACTCGGCGGCGCAGCGAGACCGTTCAGGTCGGCCGAGCGATATCGGCTTCGAGTTGGTCGGCATCGAATTCGAACTGCCCGGGAGTCTCGCGCCATGGGACTTGGCCTCCGAAGCCGCACGTGAATCGGCACGCGGCAAAGTGAAGGAATACCAACTCGAAGGCAACAATATCGCGACCCGCGATTTGCCCGTGACGTTGGCTCCGCTGCCGGACTTGCAGGTCACCGCCGTCGCCGCCCCGGCACGCGCCGATCGCGGTCAAGAGATCACCGTGGATTGGACCGTCACCAACTTCGGCGGGAACACAGTCTCGGGACAAGAGGAATGGCTCGATCTGGTTTACCTTTCGCGCGACGAATTCCTAGACTTGCGGAGTGATATCTATGTCGGCGCGGCCCGCTACGAAGATGGATTGGACGCCGGGCTCGGCTATTCGCGCAGCCTGACGGTCTCGCTCCCCTCGGACCTGCTCGGTCCGTACTACGTGTTCGTGATCACCGACCCCGATCGCACCAATTCGACCGGTGATGTCTTCGAAGGGCAAAATGAACGAAACAACTCGATGACCACGGTCCAACCCATGATCATCGAGCTGCCGCCGCCGTCCGACTTGCAAGTCACTGACATCGTTGTGCCGACCGATGTGGTCGCCGGCGAACCGGCATCGATCACGTGGACCGTCACCAACACCAGTAGTGAAGTTGCCAGCGGACGTTGGTCCGACACGCTGTTCTTTTCCGACGACGCGGCGTGGGACTTGCGTGACGCGCCGGCCGGACGACTGGAGTTTCGCGGCACGCTCCAACCCGGTGAAAGCTACACGCAAACGCTTGAAGTGTTGACGCCATCGCTGACGCCCGGCGTTTACCGAGCGATCGTTCGCACGGACATTTTCAATCAAGTCTACGAAGACGTCGGTGACTTCAATAATATCACCGCGTCACCGCTCGCCATGGACCTGACGGCGCCGTTTTTGACGCTCGATGTTCCGCTGGAAACGACGCTCGCCACCGGTCAGCAACGACTCTACGCGGTCGATGTCCCATTTGATCGCACGCTACGTGTGACCGTCTTCGCGGACGACGACTCGACGCACGAAGTCTTTGCGCGATTCAACGACGCGCCGACGGTTCGCAGCTTCGACTCCAGTTCCGGCGGCGTGCTTTCGGAAAACCCCGCCGCGATCATCCCCGCGACCGAAGCCGGTACGTACTACATTTTGGTCCGCGGTTTCGCCACCGAATCCAATGATTCACCCATCCGGGTGCTTGCCGAGTTGTTACCGCTGGCGATCACGGATGTTCAAACCGATATCGGCGGTGATTCCAAATTCGTGACGACGACGATCTCCGGGGCACGTTTCCACGAAGACGCGGTCGTCCGATTGGTGCGTCCAGGCTTTGCGGAGTTGCTTCCGGTCAATCGCAACTACGTGTCGGCCTCCGAGTTGATTGTCACGTTTGATTTTGAAGACGCGCCACATGGTCTTTACGATGTCCAAGTCATCAACCCGGGTGGCGAAGTCGCCGTGGTCCCGTACCGATTCCAAATCGAGCGAACGATCGAGCCGGAAGTCACCGTCGGTATCGGCGGGCCGCGCTACATCTTTGCCGGAGATACCGGCGATTACAGCTTGACGTTGCAAAACCTCGGCAACGTTGACGCACCGTACGTCTTTTACAACGTCGGTGTACCGGAACTTGGCGTCAACGAAAACGTTTACGGCCTGAAGTATCACACGTTCACGTCGAACCTGCGTGGGGGTCCGGAAACCGGGCCGTACGCCGATCTTCCCTTTGCCGAGTTGGACTCGGCCGTCAACACCAACGGCCACGTCATCGCCAGCGGCTACGAGTTCGACAAGCCCGCCGACGATTTCTCAGGCTTCACGTTTCAGGTTCAAACGTATCCCGGTTTGCGTGAATTGCATGATCACGCATTCGAAGAGCTGAAAGCCAAGATTTACGCGGCGTTCCCGCAGTATGCGGAACAGGACATCCTCGCGGACGGTCCTTCCGGACTCGATATCATCTCGCCCGGTTTGTCGTTGATCTGGGAAGTGTTCGGTGCGGTGCCCGACCTGTTGACTCAACCGCTGATTCCCTACCAATTCCATGTCGTTGCGTCCGCCACGTCGATGACGCGCGAAGAGTTCATCGGCCACGCGCTCGACGAAGCCGATCAGTTGCGACAGGGTATTCTCGCGGATGACGACGCCGACCCGGCGCTGGTGAACCTGGCCGGTAACCAAGACGCATGGCAAGCGATGTATCTCGCTTACCTCACCGAGAGCGGTCGACTGCGTGCCGAAGACGCGATCCCGCCGACGCGTCGTGACCAAGAACTCGCGAGTCTGATGGCAACGCTCGCGGGCGGTGTCTTGGATGGGCCCGGCGGTGACCAAATTGTTCTCAGCGGCGAATTCACCGACTTCTTCGAAAACGTCCGCCGCTGGTACGGCCATGATCCCGAACTGCTCGCGCCGACCAACCCCAACGAGCCCGACTTTGAATCCGATTCACTGTCCTTTCTGGGCATTCTCGGCAACCCGAATCCGATCCCTGAGCTGCCACGTTTCGAAGATTACGACCTCGGTCTGACCAACAACACCCACTTCCAAGCACTTCGCGTTTACGTCCCGTGGGTTCCGTTCAGCGCACGCGGCGCGGGCATCCCCGCGGATTATCAGATCAACGGCGTGACGCCTAATGATGAAGACGCGTTCTTCCCGCTCGACCTGCAAGGCTATTACGACCAGGCCGGCGAAAACGTCGGTGCGGTTTCGCAGACCGGGCCGTTCACGATCGAAACGGGCGGTTTCGTACCGGCGAACGAGCCACTGCCATTCACGGTCAACTTTCAGAACGATCCCAATACGACGCGATACGCCAACGAGGTCCGCGTCGTTGTTCCATTCGATGAAAACGTCGAACCTCGAACGTTCCAGCTCGGCGATATCAAAGTCGGTGACATCACCATTCGTATGCCCGGTGGGCGAGCACTCTTTCAAGGGGACTTTGAATTCGCCGAAACGCTCGGCTTCAACGTTCGAGTCAGTAGCGGCATCGACATCAAGTCCAACGCCGCGACGTGGTTGATCCAGGCCATCGATCCGCTGACCGGCGTGCTGCGAAC
>JBCBLJ010000176.1:0-11953 GCA_038520195.1 Planctomycetota bacterium | reverse complement strand
GTCGCCCGAAAGTCGGCTGGCCTCGGTTCGCAAGCTCTATGACAAAGCTGGCGTGTTCGACACCGCGTTTCGATTGGTGGACAAGCATCAGCAGCGGGCGGAGCAGGTCGCCGATTCGCTTGAGCCCGATGCGCTGCGACGGTTGCTGTATTTCCTCGTCGATACTGTCTTGGAACGACCGGAGCTGCCAACACCGAAAGTCGTTTCGCTTGGGATTGTCGCACCGATTGAGGCGGTTTGATGGCGACGGGCCTTTCCAAAGACGACGCCAAAGTCAAGATCGAGGCTCTGCTGAGCGAATTCTACGGCGGCGAAGGCGGGTTCGGCGCGCTTGGAGATTTCACGTCCAGAACTTCGCTTGAGCAGCCTTATGATGCCTTGCTCAATCACCATGCTCACATGACGGTGACCGTTGAGTCGCATCACGGCGAAAAAGTGGATGTGTCCGTCCATCGCCATCAGCGACGCAAGGACTCCAGCGGCGATTGGTATTCTCGTGAGATCATCCTCAGGACGCAGGGCAGCGATACGGTCGTCCAGTATGGAATCGTTCGCCTAAACGTTTCCGCACTCGCGCCCGAAGTTTGGCAGCGGATCGAGTCGCGACAGGTACCTTTGGGTCGCGTCTTGATCGAGCACAACGTGCTTCGTGAGGTTCAGCTCTGCGAGTTGTGGCACGTCCGGTCGGGCCCCGCTCTTGCGAAGCTTTTGGAGATCGATCCGGGCGACGAGACTTTCGGACGGACGGCACTGATTTACTGCGACGGCGAGCCTGCCATCGAATTGCTCGAGATTGTCGCACCGGTGGGCTGAGCGTCCCGCCATTTACTTCCCTCCCTCCCCTCCTCCCATCATGCCGACTCGCAGCCTCTTTGTGGGACTCGTCCTTCTGTTCTCGTCTCCCGTGTCTCGGGCCGAAGATGTCCAGGCGCTCGAAGAGACCATTCGTGAAATCGCGTCGGATATGCGGGCAGGGAAATACGAGTCGGCCAAGTCCGCCGCGACGGGGTTGCTCGATGCGGAACAACGAATCGAGGTCAAGCTGTTTGTCGCCGACACCCTCTTGCGCTGCGGCGATGCGAAGACGGCGCTCAAGTTGTTCGACGAGTACGTGACCGCCAAGCCCGACAGCGAGCCCTATCTCTGGCAGCGAGGCATCGCGCAGTACTTCGTTGGCGAGTACAAGGCCGGCGTCGATCAGTTTGAAATTCATCGCAAGGTCAATCCGAACGATGTCGAGAACGCCGCCTGGCATTTTCTTTGTTTGGCAAAGCACGAGTCGCCCGAAAAGGCGAAGGAGTTACTTTTGCCGGCGCCGGGCGACCCTCGTCCGCCGATGGCGGAGGTACTCGAAATGTTGCGATCCGGTGATCGCGCGCCCGTCGAAAAGCGGATCGATGAGTCTATCGTGGGGAGCCGGTCGCGGAACTCCGCCGAGTTCTATGGCTGGTTCTATTTGGGGCTGTACGAAGACGCTCATGGCAAGAAAGCAAAAGCAGCCGAATGGCTCAAGAAGTCCGCTGGTGTCGCCCCGCGAAACTACATGGGTGATGTCGCGCGAGTGTATGCGAAGGTTTTGGCGAACCGTTAAAGCATTCGATCGGTGTCGAAAGCGATTCTCTTGAGTCCAACCGGCGATCGACTCATGTTTCGTCGATCAATCGATCGACTCGACCCGCGTGAAGGTACCGCCGTAGGTCGATAAGAAAGCACTGGATGCCTCACCCGCCAATCGAAGCGCGACGGCCTTGAACACTTGCTCGTGTCCCGTTCCTGCGCAGCTTCCCGGACCGGCCTCCAGGAAGACCCATTGCCCGTTGACGAGCTTGACAAAATCCGCGCAAACCAGGCGTGAACGGAAGCATTGGCCGACACTCGTTGCAGTTCGTTGAATGAGTTTCAGGTCGCTTTCACTTAGCGGAAACCCTTTGGCATGCGGCGCCGCGTGCAGGTGATGAAAGGACCAAGCAAAGGGTAATTCGTCGATGATCCAGCAACGAACTTCGACCGGTATCGGGCCATACATCGAGTCTCCCGCTTTTTCGATCTCGAGCCACTGACGGCAGAGGATTGTTTCGTCCCACCCAAAGACTCGGCGTAGCGCCGCCGCCTCTTCGAGTAGCTCCTCGCGAGTCTCAACCTTCGAAACCTTGCCTCCCAGTTTCCATGAGGATTTCGCCGTCCGAACGAAGAGTGGAAAGACGAGGTCGTCTGGGAGCGCTGTCTCCACCCGCAGGGTCCACGTCCGCGGCCTCGGCACGGAGCCACCCGACTGGTCGAGTAACTTGAGGACCCGATCGAGCGTCAGTAGCGGCTCGCGTTCAACGGGTCGATCGCGAATCCGCGGGTGGTTCGCGATCAGTTGTCGATAGTCGTCGATCGAACGAGCGCCGGTGAAGAGGAAGCCTTCGTCGTCGGCCGCGGCTTCTTCAAACGGCACTGCACCGATGTCGTCGAGCCAATAAAGATTCCGCATTCCGCGTTGCTCGAACAACGGGTCGTCGCGGGTATCATAAAAAAGCTTGACCGGCATTGGGTTGCCTTACCGATCACTTGGCGACTTCGGTGAAGACACTTTCACGGAGCACGGAGACTTTGATTTCGCCGGGGTACATCAGTTCGCGCTCAAACGTTTTGGCGATTTCATGCGCGATGACGGCGGATTGTTCATCGCTGGTCGATGTGCTGTCGACGATCACTCGCAACTCTCGGCCTGCGCTAATTGCGTAGGCTTGTCGGACTCCATCGAAACGCTTCGCGATCGACTCGAGTTCTTCCATCCGCTTGATGTAGCGTTCGAGCGATTCGCGTCGCGCTCCCGGGCGGCTCGCGCTGCAGGCGTCGGCGGTGGCGACAATCATCGTATAGGGATGTTCGACGACAATGTCATCGTGGTGGCCGAGGGCCGCATGAACGACTTCGGGCGACTCACTGTGCCGGCGCAAAATGTCCGCGCCGATTTTTGGGTGACCTCCTTCAATCTCGTGATCGGCCGCCTTGCCGATGTCATGAAGCAATCCACACCGACGAGCGAGATCGCCGTTGAAGCCAAGCATTTCCGCGATCATTCCAGATAGGAATGCGACTTCGACGCTGTGTCGCAGGACGTTCTGGCTGTACGACGTTCGAAAGTGCAATCTGCCGAGCAAATCGAACAGTCGATCGTGCAGGCCGGGAATGTTGACCTCGTCGGCAGCCTCGCGTCCTTTTTGTGACACGAATTCCTGTAGCTCTTTTTCGGTCGCTTCGACCGTTTCGTCGATTTTCGAGGGATGAATTCGACCGTCGGCGATGAGTTTCGTCAGGGACTGTCGTGCCACTTCGCGACGCACCGGATCGAAACCGCTGACGATCACAACGCCGGGCGTATCATCGATGATCAGGTCGATCCCCGTGGCCTTTTCGAAGGCTCGGATGTTGCGTCCTTCTCGACCGATGATCCGGCCTTTCATGTCATCCGTCGGGACGTCCACGCTGGCCGTGGTCGAATCGGCGGTATAGACCGAGGCGTAACGCTGGATTGCCGTGAGCAGGATCTCGCGGCTCTGCTGCTTGGCGGACTCGCTGATCTCCTTTTTCGACTTCAAAAGCAGTTTGCCGCGTGCATGCTCCAACTCCTCGTGGAGACTCTTCATGAGTTGTTCCGTCGCGGCGGATCGGGAAAGCCCGGCGACGGATTCGAGCAACTTGGTCTTTTCTTTTTCAAGCTGGCTGATTTCTTCTCGTTGCTTCAGCAGCGACTGAAGGCCGCTCTCGAGTCGTTTTTGGGTGCTTTCGAGCCCGCGTTGTTGCTTGCGAACGTCGGCTTCCTGATTCTCCAACTGTTCCGCCCGACGGTCCAGCTTCTGTTCACGGGTCAGCTGAATCCGGCGAGACTCCGCTAACTCGGCGTCGCCCTTGGTTTTCAAAACGAGTGCGTCTTCTTTGGCTTCAAGCAGAATCTGGCTTTTGAGAGACTCGGCTTCTCGGTTCGCTTCGTCGAGTAACGCGTCCGCCTTCGCGGCGAGTCGAATCTTGAATGACTCCATCTTCCATCGCTGATAACCCATCATCAGAACGGCCCCCGCCAGTCCCGACAGGAGGCAAACGAGCAGATAGTAGTCTTCCAGCAGCGATCCCAGTGGGAGTGCCGGTAAGAACCCGGGGTTGATAAGGTCGATGAATTCGTTTGGGGAGGAAATCATTCAGGCGCTCGCTCGTCACGATAACTCCAATCTCCCAGCGACATTTGTCGCCCGGATGCAATCGCGGAGAATACGAGGCAATGGCATCAACCGCTAAGCTGACTCGGCAACATGTTACCAGATTTTTAGGAATGAGTGGATGGACACCGTTCGCCCCAAAGCCTTGAAAAACGCGCGATGAGTGACGCAAGCAATTGGTCAACACTTTGCCACGCGGTCGAAACAGCTTGGCCGCCGGATCGATTCCGGGACGTCGGTGTCGTTGTGGGTTGCAGTGGCGGAGCGGATAGCGTCGCATTGCTTCGGGCGCTGCGACAGTTGGCTGGCTCCAATGCCGACGGCTTTTTTGTCGCCGCGCACTTCAATCATGGCTTGCGAGGTGAGTCAACCGAGGACGAACGGTTCGTCGAAAGACTGGCAAGCGAGTTGGGTATGCGGTTTGTGGTCGAGCGTGACGCGGGCGATCGCCGCGACGAGGACACCGCGCGACGTCAACGCCGACGGTTTTATGGCGAAACGGCGCGACGCACGGGGGCTCGATACATTGCGCTCGGCCACTCCTTGGAGGATAACGTCGAGACGGTGCTTCATCGCTTGATGCGTGGCACCGGGCCGTCGGGTCTGACCGGTATTGCTCCTTTTTCGCCACTCGGCGAGCATCCCAGTGAGTCCGATTTTGTGATCGCGAGACCTCTCTTGGGCGTCCATCGGGGCACCATTCGCGCGGCGCTCCAGGAACGTGACCAAGCGTGGCGCGAGGACTCCAGCAATGCGACGAATGATTACACACGAAACTGGATTCGTAATGACTTGTTGCCAACCATGGCATCTCAATTTGCGGACCCCGTCGCGGCAGTCGCTCGAGCGATCCAGGGGCAACGACAATGGGCCGACTGCTTGGAAGCTCTGTCAACTCGGTGGTTGCAAACGCATTTGATCGCCGAGTCGCCGTTCACCTTGCAGACGATTGACATGGAAGCATCAAACGACGATCCCACCTTGCGCGGTCAAGCCGTCGTCGTCGAAGCAGTCAAGCGATGTTGGATTCGATTCGGATGGCCGCTCCAGTCGATGGGGAAGCCGCAGTGGGATTCGATCTACCAGATGCTGTGCGGCAAAGGGCCCGACATCCTCAACCTGCCGGGCAACGTCGTCGTGAGACGACAAGCGGGGCGTCTGTCGTTTGCCCGGACGCGTTGACCGAGTGCGTTGACAATGAACTAAACTGAGCGTCACCTGTGACAGAGGTTCCCCCGCTGACGCCGCCCTTGCCCCAACGCACCAACATGATTCGACGATTTATCCTGCCAGTCCTGGCAGCCTCTTTCCTTGCGCCGGCGACCTCTCTCAAAGCACAGAGTTCCCTCAAACCACGGAGCCGCAAATTCGACGTGGTGATTTACGGCGGCACCTCGGCCGCAGTGACCGCGGCGGTGCAAGTCAAACGCATGGGCAAATCGGTCGCCATCGTTTGCCCCGACAAACATCTCGGCGGTCTCTCAAGCGGAGGCCTAGGCTGGACCGACAGCGGAAAGAAGGAAGTCATCGGTGGGCTCGCTCGAGAGTTCTACCACCGCATCTATCTTGAGTACGAACGGGAGTCCTCTTGGAATTGGCAAAAACGTTCCGAGTACGGAAACAAGGGGCAAGGCGACAAAGCAATCGACGGCAAGAACCGCACGCAATGGATTTTTGAGCCTCACGTTGCCGAGCGTGTCTTTGAGGACTTCATCGCGAGTGAGTCGATTGAGGTCTTTCGTGATGAATGGCTCGACCGCCAGACCGGTGTTGACATCGTAAAAGGAAAGATTCGATCGATCACGACGCTCAGCGGAAAGACGTTTGTTGGCCGGGTCTTTCTTGATACGACGTATGAGGGAGATTTGATGGCGGCGGCCGGAGTGTCGTATCACTTCGGTCGCGAGGCGAGTGATCAGTATGGCGAGCAATGGAACGGCGTCCAAACGGGAGTCTTACATCACAAGCATCACTTTGGCGACCTCGAGCCGATCAGTCCGTATCGGATCGCGGGCGATGCGAACAGCGGTGTGTTGCCTCGAATTAGCAAAGCACCTCCGGGCGCGAAAGGCTCGGGGGATCGTCGTATCCAGGCGTACTGCTTTCGAATGTGCTTGACGGATCACCCGGAGAACCGCGTACCGTTCGCCAAGCCCGAGGGATACGATCCCGATCAGTACGAACTGTTGGCCCGCATCTACGCCGCCGGTTGGCGAGACACGTTTCGAAAGTTTGATCCGATTCCGAATCGCAAAACGGACACCAACAATCATGGCCCGATGAGCACCGATAACATCGGTTTCAACTATGACTACCCCGAGGCGAGCTACGAGCGTCGACGCGAGATCATTCGCGAGCACGAGACCTACCAAAAGGGTTGGCTTTACTTTCACGTATCCGACCCGAGGGTTCCGCAGGCGATTCGCGACAAGATGAGTCGTTGGGGCTTAGCGGCCGACGAATTCACGGACAATGGTCATTGGCCCCATCAGATCTATGTCCGCGAGGCGCGGCGGATGGTCGGTCAGTTTGTGATGACTGAGAACGAGCTGGTGAAGCGAAAACCGACACCGAAATCGGTCGGGATGGGCTCTTACACCATCGATTCGCACAACGTCCAGCGATACATCACGCCGACAGGTTCCGTGCAGAACGAGGGCGACATTGGGGTGTCAACACGCGGGCCGTACCAGATTTCGTACGACGCATTGGTACCGAAAAACGACGAATGCTCGAATCTGCTGGTTCCCGTTTGCGTTTCCAGTTCCCATATCGCGTTCGGTTCAATTCGGATGGAGCCCGTGTTCATGATCCTTGGGCAGAGTGCCGCGACGGCGGCGGTCATGGCGATCGACGCGGACATACCCGTCCAGGAGGTTGACTACGAAACGTTAAAGACGCGTTTGGAATCAGACGGTCAAGTTCTCGAGTACGACGTGCCATTCTTCAAGGGTCTCTGGATGAAGGCATTCAAGGGTGTCATCGTCGACGACCAGCAGGCGGAGTTGAAGGGAAGTTGGACTCACAGTACCGCAAACGCGCCGTATCTGATGGATGGATACCGACACGATGGCAACTCAAAGACGCGTGAGTCCAATGCGATTTTTGCGACCGATTTGAGCGACGGGAAATACGACGTCCAGGTCGCTTACCCTCCCAACAGGAATCGCGCGTCGAACGTTCGGATCCGGATTCGCCACGCCGATGGAGAGTCAACGGTTGTCTTGAATCAACGCCAGAAACCGTCCGGCGAGGGGCTCTTTCATTCCCTCGGCAGGTACACGTTTACGGCGCATCAGAAAGCACGCGTCACGGTCAGCAACGCTGGCACCGATGGCTATGTCGTGATCGATGCAGTACGTTGGCTCGGTGTCGACGAGTAGGTTTACCAGGAACTGAATTGATGAAGCTGTTGATCGAAGCGCTTTCGGAAGGAAGCTGCCTTCTTAACGTTGACGCCACCACGATGACAGAGGTCATCGAAGCGGCCGTCGACTTCCTTGTTCAGTCGGGACGACTCTTGGAGTCCCAGCGGGATTTTGTTGTTCAGGGTCTGCTGGAACGCGAGCAACTGGTTCCGACCGTCATCGGCCACGCCTGCGCGGTGCCGCACTTTTATGACGACGAACTCAAAGAGCCGGCGATGGTCTTCATCCGGCTCAAGCACGCGGTCAATATGGGGGCCCCCGACGGGATCGCGACCCGCTACGTCTATCTCATGCTCGGTTCGACCGATCAAACAAAGAATCACCTGGACACGCTGTCTTCGATCGCTCGGATGATGAGCGATAACGTCTTCCATTTCGAATTGACGTACTCGAGTAGTGCACGAGATGTTCGCGACGCGATGGAGCGGCACATCAACCGCAATGTCCTCGCGAAACCTCCCAAGCCGAGAGAGGTCTCCGAGGGACTGAAGGTCTCCGGGCGACCCTTCGCCGGCTTAGCCGCCGATATTGCGAGGCGGTTACCACACTACAAACAGGACTTCGTCGATGGGATGAAGTCAAAGAGTATCGCGTCGATCGTCTTCATGTTCTTCGCCTGCGTCGCTCCGGCGGTGACCTTCGGCGGATTAATGGGGCAGGAAACGGGGGGCCAAATCGGCGTCGGCGAGATGCTGATTTCTACCGCCGTTTGTGGGGTGCTGTACGCACTGCTTTCGGGCGGACCGTTGATCATTCTCGGCGGCATCGGGCCGCTGCTGATCTTCACCATCATCCTGTACCAGCTATGCCAGGATATGGAATTAGGGGATCAGTTTCTCGGCGTCTACGGCTGGGTGGGATTGTGGACGGCGCTCTTAACGGTGCTCTGCTCGGTGACCAATGCGAGCAACTTGATGCGCTACTTTACGCGTTTCACGGATGAAATCTTCTCAGCGCTGATGTCGCTGATCTTTATCTACAAAGCCGTCGAGGCCTTGGTTGCCGCGTTCACGGCGGCGGACGCTGGCGTTGCCGGTGCGTCGACCGAAAAAGCGTTGCTTGCGGTCGTCTTGGCCGTTGGGACGTTCTACATCGCGATGTCACTCGCGGGATTCCGCCGGAGCCACTACCTCTTTCCTTGGATGCGCGAATTCCTCGCCGACTTTGGCCCCTCGATCGCGCTGCTCAGTATGGTCGCCGTCGCTTGGTGGCTTGGCGACGCTTCCACACTCGATACGCTCGGGGACTCAGGCGGCAGCGAGTCCGCACGCTCCGGCCTGCTGGTCGACCTTTGGAGCGTACCGACTTGGTTGAAGTTTGCGGCAGTGGGCCCCGCGATCCTCGCGACGGTGTTGGTGTATCTGTCGCAAAACATCACATCGCGATTGGTGAACAGCCCGCAAAACAAGCTTGAAAAGGGCGAGTCCTATCACCTCGACCTCGCCGTCCTCGGCGGGCTAATCGGACTATGCTCCTTCTTCGGGTGGCCGTGGATGGTGGCAGCGACCGTCCGCTCACTTGCACACGTAAGAGCCTTGTCCGATGTCGAGGAAGTCGTGGGGCCAAACGGCCAAAGTAAGGAACAGATCATTCACGTCCATGAAAACCGAATCACCGGACTGGCGATCCACATTTTGATTGGCTGCACGATTCTTGTGCTGGACTACTTGGAGTACGTCCCGAGAGCCGCGCTATACGGCATCTTCCTTTACATGGGATTTGTGTCGCTGCGTGGGATTCAGTTCGTCGAGCGATTGGGCTTGTGGCTGATGGATTCCTCGCTCTATCCGATGAACCACTACACGCGACGAGTGCCGATTCGCACGATCCATTTGTTTACGCTCGTGCAGTTTGTCTGTCTCGCCGTTTTGTGTGTGATCAATGTGTTCCCGAGCCAACCCGTACGGATTCTCTTCCCGATCTTTGTTGTCTTGCTTGTTCCCGTTCGCTGGGTCTTGGGTCGATTCTTTGACGACACCCATCTCGGCTTCCTGGACGCCGATGAGGCACCCGACGAAGAGGAACTGCACTGGCTCTGATGTCGAGTTGCGGTCCGCGCAACGCCGCGAGTCGTCGTTGAATTGACGAGCAGTTTCATTCACGACTTGTCGTTCAGGGCCGCTGTGCCTGCCTGAAGTGTTTCAATAATCTTGTCGACGTCGTAAACACATCCCGCCCATGCGCCGCCGCCGACCTGCTGAAGGGCGGCCCACAAACGAGTGTCGTCGGGCATGTCGGCTTCAACGCCCAGCGCGGGGTGCGGATCGCGATCTCTGATCAAGTCATCCGCGGGAGTTCCTTCGGCGGACTCGACTAATTCGACGCGGCCTTCGAGCGTGGTCTGATGCACTTCGATCTCGATGATGTCACCATCACGGACCTTCGCGATCGGGCCCCCGGCGAGCGCCTCGGGGCCGACGTGACCGATACACGGTCCAGTGCTGACGCCGGAGAATCTCGCGTCGGTGATCAGGGCGACGTCCTTTCCAAACGAAAGATACTTTAGAGCCGAAGTGATCTGATACGTCTCTTCCATCCCGCAGCCCAGCGGACCTCGACCGATCAGCACCATGATGTCGCCGGATTGAATCGGTGTATCGGTTTGGCCTTTGACCGCCGCGATCGCGTCGCGTTCGCTCACGAAGACTCGAGCCGGGCCGCGTTTGCGGTACACCTTGTCCTCATCGATCACACTCGGGTCGATCGCGGTGGCTTTGATCACGGAACCCTCGGGGCAAAGATTGCCGAAGGGAAAACAAACCGTCGGCGTCAGACCCTTGGATTCGACGCGATCCGGCGGCACGATCACGTCATCGGGGTCGATACCGTCAGACGCTTCCAGACGCTCGCGGCAGAATGCTCGACGATCACTCTCGATCCAGTGGTCGAGGATCTCGTCCCAACTCATTCCCGACACGGTCTGCGCGGAGGATCGCAGTAGGCCCAGTTCGCGAAGATGCCACGCAACTTCGGGGACGCCGCCGGCCAGAAAGAACTGAATCGTGGGATGACCGGCCGGTCCGTTGGGCAAACAGTCCACGAAACGTGGCACCATTTGATTGATGCGCTGGAATGTCGCCGCATCGGGCGGTGTCAAACCCGCGGCCGCCGCGATCGCCGGGATATGCAACAAAAGATTGGTGCTGCCTCCGACGGCGGCATGAATCAGCACCGCGTTGAAGACCGAATCCTCGTTGACGAGATCGGCAAGTGTTTTGCGCTGCGCGACCAATTGGATCGCCGCGTCCGCGGAGTCGCGTGCCATTTGCGTCCAAAACGTTCCACCGCTCGGACCCAGGGCCGCGTGCGGAATGGTCATGCCCAACGCCTCGGCCACCACTTGGCTCGTCGCCGCGGTGCCAAGGAACTGACAGCCTCCGCCGGGTGTTCCGCAGGCACGGCAGCCTTCGAGCGACGCTTGTTCGAGCGACATCTCACCGCGTGAATATCGGACACCAATCGATTGAACCTTTCCGGTGTCTTCACCGACCGTCGCCGGCAACGTGACGCCGCCAGGAACAAGTACGCTCGGTAGCTGTTTCGATCCGGCAAGCGCCATCATCATGGCGGGCAGGCCTTTGTCGCAGGTCGCGATACCGAGGATCGCTTTGCGTTGAGGGAGCGAACGTATCAATCGGCGGAAAACAATTGCCGCATCGTTGCGATAGGGCAACGAATCAAACATGCCACGAGTTCCCTGAGAGCGTCCGTCGCAAGGGTCGCTGCAATAGGCCGCGAATGGGACGGCGCCGCGATGGTCCAGTTGTTCCGCTGCGGCGCGGACCAACAACCCGATTTCCCAGTGTCCCGTGTGATAGCCGAGTGCGACCGGAGTCCCATCGTTGTCGCGCAGCCCACCTTGAGTACTCAGTATCAGATATTGATCGCCCAGCACACGTCTCGGGTCGTATCCCATTCCAACGCTTTGGGTCAGCCCGAAAAGATCTCCTGAGGACCATGACCGAAGGATCTCGTCGGTCAGCGGCAACGAACCCGATGGACCCGGAGCGTGGGTGCGGAGCGAATCGGCGTCCGGGGGAAGTGCAAAGAAATCAGCCACGAACGAGCATCCAGAAAACGTCACGTGAAATGGGGCTTGGATCAATAGTAGCAAGACTGTCGGCCCGAAGTCACGGTGAGATGCTTTTCGAAACGGGTGTCACACTCTGGTGGGAACAACCGACTCTGATGGACCGGAAACCACACCCTTCCGGAGGTGAACTGATATTGACTCAGTTTCGCGGCGCATCTTACACGGGGTCTACCGAAGAAACGCCGAGCAGGAACCTCGGTCGGTTTCTCGTTTTTTGATTCAGACATTTG
>JBCBLJ010000913.1:0-3165 GCA_038520195.1 Planctomycetota bacterium | reverse complement strand
CTCGTTGTCTTCGCCGTAAAGCAAAAGGGCGTCGACGGACTCACCCGGGTTCACGTCCACGACGAGCGCGGTCGTGAGCGGCGAGTCGATAAAGACTTCGAGGCTATAGGCGTCAAAAGGCTCGGGGAAGTTGCCGTTGTTCAAACCGGGGATACCGCCGCCACTACCGGGAACACCCCCGACGCCGCCGACATCATCGAAACCGGTGGCGAGGTCAAAGGCACCGCGGTTCAGGTTTTCATAGAACGGATTGCCGAACCCGTTGTTGTTGTTCTCGTCGCCGAAGGTGCGGCTCAGCGTGTTGATGTTGAATCGAACGGCGTCGGAGTTCGGCGATCCATCCGGGTTGAAGGGAGCGAACTCTTGGAAGCTGACAGGGACATCGACGTCGAAGTTGGCGTCGAGCGTAATGTCATCCTTGTCGACGTTGCCGTCATCGGCACGGATGTAGCGAATCTCAATCCCGAAATCATTCGCGTCGGGCGTCGGAAACTCCTGGACCATCACGTCCGTCGTGGCATAGCCGAGGTCCGTGGTGATCGCATCGAAGATCGCGTCGGAAGGTCCGTTGCCAAGCTCTGACAACGTCACGGTCGCCATCGCGCCGGTGTTTTCGCGGGTCAGCGTGAGCGATCCGCTGCTGGCAGTAGTGATCTCTTCGCCGATAATGATCCGCTGCGTCTCACGAAGTACCGGTCGCAAACGGTCGGTCTGACTGACTCCGATGTCGGTCACGACCGTGAAAGCTCCGTCATCAGCCCCAAACGTGCGAAGATCTTCGTAGGAGACCTCCAAGAAGAAGGAATTGGCGATGCCGGTTCCGACCTCAACGACGCCGTTGACCACCGGCAATGGATCGTCATTCAGGTCGCGAGCGGTGAGGAGGTACTCGACAACGGGTGGCACATCTTCGCCCTCCGAACCGATGTCGTTGACCACGATCAACGCATCAATCGGCGTAATGTTACCGTCATTGTTGACGTCGAACATGCCCGTCGGTGCGGTATCTTCCTGCTCGGCACCACCGGCTCGCCCGATGTAATTGATGACGTTCAATGCGTCGCGTGGTGTCGTCTCCCAGTCGCCGTTCACGTCGGTCGGGATGATGCTATTGTGCATGTCGACATCACCGGCAAGCATTTGACGCTGCTCGAGTGCCTGAGTGCTGAGGCGGCGCTTCTTCGGAGCTCGTTCCGCTTTCGAACGCGATGGACGACGAAGCAACTGGCGCAGGCTTTTCATCTGGGATTCCGAAAGGCGAAGTAGACGGTTGCGGGGGGTGACGGGATTAAGAGGAGGCAGGCCCCTGACATGCTGCTGCGCCGGAGGGCGTAGCAGCGGGACTGAGAAAGCTCGTCAAACTGATCAATGGACCTATCTTATCTGCCCGGCCTACTTTATCAACGTTCTGCCTTGACCGTTATTTGGGCCGAAAACGGCAGGTCCTTAGACAATCGCGCTAGGCCGAAGTTCCATCAAATTCGCTCAAAACCCACCCTCGAACAGACGCTTATAATGGCGTAGTCTGGCGAAGATGCGCTGTCTGAGCGAGCTTTCCAGTGTCGCGTCGCGATTGGTGTCGGTTGACCCCGACGCCTGATCGCTTGCCCCCACTGTGCTATCGGAAGCCTCCGAGCCCGTACTTTGATGGTCGTCGGGTTTGCCCGCAGAGTCCGCCATGCCAATCGGGTTCTCGTCCAGGTTCGGCCCCAGAACCACGGGATTTTGAACGTCTGCGGAAGCGTTTCCGATCGCGCGGAAGATTGACGAATGTGCCGACTGGACGTCCTCGCCCTCGCCGTCGGACCCGCGCTGAAGCAGGTTGATGACCAGGAGAGCATCGAGAGCGGTCACGAAACCGTCGTTGCTGACATCGACGAAGGGGCCGGTCAGTTCGTTGGTGGTGAGGGTTCGCGGACCGAGCCGAGCGATATCGTTGATGACCGCTAGTGCGTCTCTTGGGGCCAGATCACCGTCGCTGTTGACGTCGCCCGGCGAAACGGCGTTGTGGCGGGCGCTGTCGACTCGGATCGCGCCGACGGCGACCTCGGTTTTACCGTCGGCGACCTCCACACTCGGGGCGAGCGGGAACGCGATGGTGATATTCGTGGTTTCAAAAGCGAGACCGTACGTTCCGTCGGCGAGTCCATCGATGGCCCAGCCGCCTCCGGCATCCGTCAAGCTGCTTGCGTCATTGCCGGCGCGGACCGCCGAGATCAGGATTTCGGTTTCGGCGTGTCCGTAAATCTCGATCCTCGCGATGCGACCGGCGGTGTCCTCGATGATCACCTGGCCAGACTCGCCGGCGGCAACCATTTGGCTTGTCACGCGTTCGATTGGAACGCCGTTGCGATCGAACGCTTCGACCCGCGCGAAGCTTCCCTCTTCAACGCCGTAGCCGCCGGTGTCCAGCGCGACGAAGTCGACCACGAAGCGGCCGACATCGGTGTCCGATTCGACAACGAGCCGATTGTCTTCGTTCCACGTGTCGATCCAGACGGAGCCGCCCTGATGAAGCGCTTGCAGCGTACGGGTCGGACCGAGCGTCGAAGACTCAAGCGCCCCGACGCGACCGTCGAGCGTGGGTCCGACCGCGGTGAGCGTGAGTCCGTCGATCGCGGCGATTTCGCCGTCGGGCAGTAATGCAGCGTCGACATCGGCGGAGTAGAGCGGGGACTGATCCGCTTCGACCAGCGTGACCCCGACACCTTCGAGCCAAGACTCGCCGGGATCGCGAACGCCATTTTCATTCGCATCCAGGTACGTGACGCCGCCACCATTGCCTGAAAACAAATAGCCTTCTGCGGTCGAAACGAGCGTGTCACTGGTGTTCGTGGTGCTCGTGTCGATCGCCCGAAACTCAATCCGATCAAACGTATCGGGGATCGGGATTTGAAGGTCGAAATCGACCGAGGTGGCGTTCGGCGCGAGTGCAGTTTGCCACTGGCCGTCATCGACGCGGTACTGAAGTTCGCTGATTCGCGCGAGTGTGATGTCGCTCTGTGTGCCCGACGAGTTCAGGTTGGCCAGCGTGTCGACGGTTGCGGTGCCCTGGATCAGCAAATTCCCGGAGGCTTCGTCGTAGCGTCCCAACGCGTCGAGCGACAACGGCACGTCCAAGACGTCAAAGATCCCATCGCCGTCGCTGTCCCGCCAACCGACCAT
>JBCBLJ010000795.1:0-3871 GCA_038520195.1 Planctomycetota bacterium | reverse complement strand
GAATTCCTGCAGCACCGACAGTACACCGCGGGCGACGAGATCCGTCACATCGATTGGAAGGTGTACGCGCGGCAGGATCGTCTGCACATCAAGCAATACGAAGAGGAAACGAATCTTCGGCTCACGTTGATCGTCGATCGCAGCGCAAGCATGTCGTACGGCGAAGGCGATTCGAACAAGTTTGACTATGCGTCCTCGGTGGCCGCTTCACTGGCGTATCTCGCATTGCGCCAAAAGGACGCCTGCGGTCTGTTCACGTTTGATGCCGCCGTGAATCAGTCGGTTCCGGCACGTAGCAACCAACAACAGTTGACGCGGATCTTGAGCCTACTCGAGAGCGTTGGAGCAGA
The DNA here is from genome assembly GCA_038520195.1 of Planctomycetota bacterium. Lineage (GTDB taxonomy): Bacteria > Planctomycetota > Planctomycetia > Pirellulales > Pirellulaceae > Stieleria. The sequence goes on along the minus strand of JBCBLJ010000795.1, from coordinate 3,521 downwards.
CGGACGCACCGATTTGCTTCGTGTCACGAAACAGATCGGGCAGGCGATCCCGCGTCGCGGATTAGTCGTGATCATTTCGGATTTGCTCGGCATCGACTCCTTGCTCGAGGGTTTACGTGTCCTTCGCTCACGTGGGCACGACGTCGCGCTGTTCCATGTCTTGCACGACGATGAGATTGATTTTCCGTTTAGCGGCGCGAGTCGGTTCGAGGGTTTGGAAAGCGACGACTTTTTGAATTGCAACCCGCGGGCCTTGCGGGATGGATACCTTGAGGCGCTTCACGAGTTTCTGACCAAAACGAGGAGTGCGTGCGGACGCTTGTCGATCGACTACATCCAGGTTCGAACAAGCGACCCGCTCGATGCTCTGCTGGCGCGATTCCTATCTCGCCGACTCCGGCTTCCCAATCTGAGAAGGTAAGGAGGACGCGAGATGTTTCTGTACCCCGCTCTGATTGCCGGATTCGCGTTCGTCGCGATCCCATTGTTGGTCCATTTGATCAACATGCTGCGGCATCGAAAACGGCCCTGGGCCGCGATGGACTTTCTGTTGCTTAGCTTTCGCAAGCGTCAAAAGTGGTTGCGGTTGCGACAGTTCTTGTTGCTCCTCTCGAGGCTTGTGCTCGCGGTGCTGCTGGCAGCCTTGTTGTGCGGCTGGACCGGTGGCCGACAACTGTTGCGCTCCCTCGGAGGGCAAACCACGCATCACATCGTCATCCTTGACGACAGCTACTCGATGGGTGACCAAAGCGGCGGCGACGCGTCCGCCTACGCGCGGGCACTTCAATCGCTTGAACAACTGGTGCAGCGGCTGGCGTCGGGGGACGGTGAGCATCAATTGACGGTCATGCGTGCGAGTCGTGCGGCGCTCGCGTTGCGAGGTGGCAACGAATCAGGAGACGCCGCGGCAGACCTTTCGGCTCAAACGATCATGAACGACGCCGGCATCGTGGCCCGTGTGATGGCCACCGAAGCTTCGCCGATTCGAACGGACTTGATCCCCGCCCTGGAACTGGCGAGCGAGTTGGCGAACGCGACCGACGCCGACGAACTCGAAGTCTATATTGCGAGCGATTTCCGGCAGCGCGATTGGGCCTCCGCCGAGCGACTCTCCGAAGCGATGAGCGGATTGTCGGACGGTGACGCACGCGTTCGAATGATCGACTGCGCCGAACGGCCCCAAGCGAATTTGGGCGTCACGGAGTTAACCCCGATTCAAGATGTTTGGGTAGCCGGCGTGCCCGTTGTCGTGAGGGCGACGATCAAGAACTTTGGCCAGTCCGATGCGAAGAACGTGACATTGGCGTGCCGCGTCATCCGCTACGGCGACAGCATTGCGACCGTCGACCCGACGCAGCGTCTGAGTGGGAAGATCGAATCGTTGCCCGGCTTGGTCATCGATCGGCTTGCGGCCGGGGAAGAGATTACAAAGACGTTCCAGGTGTTCATCAATGAAAGGGGGACGCACGCGATCGAGGTGCAGTTGCCGCCGGACGCATTGTCAATCGACAACACGCGGGTCTGCACCCTGCCTCTGTCGGATGTCGAACGTGTTCTGGTGATCGATTCCGACCCCGACCAGGCCGGCGCTTACACGGTTGCCGCGGTGCTGAACCCGGGAAGCCAGGTTCGCGTCGGTGCGATCCCGGATATCAAGCCACCCGGTTTCCTGAGGTCGGCGACGGCAGAAACGTTGGCGGGATACCGAGCCGTCTATTTGATCGACTTACCTGACGTCACCGATTCTGCGGCGACGGCGTTGAGTCAATACGTTCGTGACGGCGGTGGCCTCGCTTGGTTCCTGGGTCCTTCGGTTGTCCGCGAACGGTACAACACCAATCTCCTAGCGCAGGGACGCCAGCTTCTGCCGGCCCCGCTTGAAAAAATCGTCGACTTGACCGTCGGAAGCGCCCGTGACACCGGCGATGTTCTGTTCGGCGATGAAGACACGCTCATCGATCCGTTGCGCAGCGGCGGTGACTCGTCGCTGGCGACAATTGGCATCGCGAAGAGCTGGTCCTTTGAAGCAACGGATTTCGATGGCCCATCGAATGAAACCGGTCCGGAAGCGACGCGGTACGGAATCGTCTTCCAGCGTCGTGATCAACTGCCACTGGTCACCGAGCACGCCGTCGGATCGGGAACCGTTGTGACCGTGCTCACCGGATTGGGAACGGACTGGACCAATTGGCCCGGTGACCTGACCTTCGTTCCCTTTATGTTGTTGTCCAATGCGAGACTCTGGAGTGGCGCGGCGGCGGCGACATCGAGAAAAATCAGCGATCCGCTTTCAAAAACGATATTGCTCGACGAGTATTTCCCAGAACTCAAACTGATTCCACCGTCGGACGCGCCGCGGGTGGCGGTGGAAACGACGGCGACCGAAAGCACGAGCGTGCCGAATGTCGCCTCGCTGGAACTTGACCCCATCGAGCAGTTGATCGCCGGCAACAGCAATGTCGATGATTTACTTCGCCCGGGCCTCACTGAGTGGGGGCTCTTGAAAGCGGATGGCGGCTCGGTCGTCTTGCCGTCGGCGGCCGTCATCGAAAACGGCGAAGGTGACTTGCGACGCGCATCACCGGCTGAGATCACTCGTTCGCTGCTGCCACTGGAGGTTCAGTTCGTGACGAGTGAAGCGTGGAGTCAGCAGAGTTCACTCGCGGGGAGTTCGACCATCGGGCTGATGCTGCTGGCGCTGCTCGGTCTCGTGCTCGCCGCCGAACAGGGGCTCGCCTACTGGGCCAGCTACCACACTTCGTCAGCGCCGTCCGGACCCTCCGAGAGGACATTGAACCGGCCCGCTTTCGGTCTAAAGCACGACGGGGGCCAAAGCGGATGAACGACAACTCACAAACAACGATTCTTGAATTCGCGCGTGCGGCAACCATCGATGGTTGGTGGTGGTGGGCACTCCTGGTAGTTTCAATGTCGGCGGTGCTCTATGCCTGCGTTCGGTTCTATCGACGTGATACGCAAGAGCTGAGCCAGCCCGTCCGGCTCACACTCGTCTTCCTTCGATTGGTGACCATCGCCGGGTTGATTTTCTTTTTCTTCGACTTTCAGCGTCGGACGCAACGCGAGATATCTCGCGCCAGTGAAGTCGTTGTTTTGGTCGACACCAGCCAAAGCATGTCTCTTTCAGAGTCGGATGAGATCGGTAGCATGAGCCGCGCCGATCGCGTCGCGAGCCTACTTGGCAACAGCGAGTTGACCGAACGCCTCAGTAGCGAACATCGATTGAGTGTTTATCGGTTTGGCGATTCATCTGAACCGATGTTGCTCGAAACCCGTGGCGGACGGGCCGCAGACAACAACGAAGCGACAACGTCCGCGACCACACCCGGCCGTCTTTCAGTGGTCGCTTTGGTCGGGCTGACGCTTGTGGTCATTGCCCTGGGCCTCTCGGTTCTCTCGCTCGCCATCGGCGGTGCGTCAGCCGCCAAAGGCCAGGGCGAGAAACCAAACTTGGGTCTCGGATGGCTGCTCGCGGCAGCGGCCTCCATTTTGGTTGTCGGAGT
>JBCBLJ010000990.1:0-2719 GCA_038520195.1 Planctomycetota bacterium | reverse complement strand
CTTGTCGACCAAATCAACGTAAGCCGAAGCCGCATTGCGTTCCGATTCGGTGCCGCCTTTGCTCCGCGCAAACTTCGCCTGCGCTTGTAATCCCCATCCGATCGTTGCCGGGTTTTCGTCATCCGGCCTCTCGGTCACGCGCGAGTTCGCAAAATAGTCGAGAACGCGGACGTGAACCGGAAGTGCATCGTCCTTGATCAGCTCACCGGACTTTTGGGCCTCCAAAAGTTCCTTCACCGGGATCGCGGTCACGCGATCCTGTTGTTGTTCGTCGTCCGACACGATGAACGCAAGCTCCACCTGATCCATATTGATCAGCGTGTTGGTCGAATCGCCCTCCACCAAACTGATCTGCTGTTCCAACTGGCGATCACCGAACGAGTACTGCGCGACCATCAATAGCAGCACGCCGAGGTGCAGCAACAGATTCCCGCCCTGGCGACCAAACAGCAGGATGCATCCGATCAACAGCAACACGCCGGCGCCCAAACCCTTGGTCAACTGCCAAACGATTCGCAGCCCCGGGTCGCCGATCCGCTCGCCCGCCAACAAGGTGTAGACCATCCAACCGGCAAGCCCCGCGGCGATGATCAGCCCGATGGTTCGAATCGGTACGCTCTTGGTGGTCGATGCCGCGAAAGCGAGCGCGGCGGCGCTCGTCAGTGTGAACCCCTGAAAGACTCGCCATAGAACGCCATAGGAAAACGGCGGCGCCCCCTGCAGTCCATCGCTGCTGTGGCCCAGGAAGACGATGATCGCAATCGTTATGGCCCCAAGCGCCATGAACAGCCATCCCGCCGCAAGCCGCCCGCCAGTCGCGGTCACTCGAAAGCGAGACCACTTCGCGACGATCAGGTTGAGCGTCAACAGGGCTCCGATCAACGCGCCGCCGGGAAACAGAATGCCGCCCCAAATCGGCTCTTTGTGCGGAAAGAATGACTGAGGAAGGAAATCGTCAAACCGCAGCCAGGCATACCAACTGGTGAAGTAGCGAGTCTTCACCTCCTGCATGTTCAGCTCATCCTGAGCCAACGTCCCAACCAGCACGAGTATCAGCGAGACGGCGAACAACCCAACGGTGAGCTTGAGCGAACCAACCGCCGCGAGGACGTCCGAAGCGGTGATCGGTTCGGTGCGTTCTCTCGGAACTGCATTGGTCGAATCGGTAATCGTTGCCATGGCGAAAGTCCACTTCGTTATGACCACCCGAGGTGATCGGCGAAACCAAGTCAAAAAATTCAGCCCGCGTTCTTGAACGAGAGCGTCCCTAAGAATGATCTCATCGAATCCGACTGCGACGCAACCGTTTTGCTCGGTCCCGTCATCTTGATGAACATGCTGAATCCGTCTTCGAGGGGAATCATGGTGCCATCAATCGATTGAGGCGATTCGGGATCGTTACCCACGATGACAAACCGTTTTCCCTCCATCCCCGAAACCATGACCGATTCCGCGCTTGCCAGCATGGCGTCGACCGCTTCCTCCGCCGGGGGTTCAGTGAGGACTTGCTCCATCCAGCGAGCCACGTTCCCCCGCTCGTCGCCGCCCGCTGAAATCACGGTCACGACGGCGACGGCATCTTCGGGCCCCACCGAAAACGACGCCAAACGCATGCGACTCTTCTTACCATCCCTCCAGCCTGCGGGCCGTGTGTACGAGACACGGTCATCCTCTTCGGCTGCCGACCGGCTCGTCGGCGTCATCCGTTTCTTCGTCGGCATCGGCGGCGGAACCCGTGCCTCCGGCTGACCGATCAAATCGACCCAGACGCACTGCCCCGTGGCGTTGTCTACCTCAAATGGTTTACCGCCGGACCACTTGTCTTCGGTCGGCTCCAAATTGAGTTGCCCACGCCAACGATCCACATTTCGCTTCACGTAGTCGTCCCAATCACCAAACGCGGGCAAGGACGAGATACTGAGGTCCAGTTGCTTTCCGGATGTGTTGATATCGACCGACGCGAAACGCATGCGCTTTGCCCCGCCCCGTCGCCAACCCTCGGGCAACTTGGAAAGGTCCGGCTCGTCCCGCTCGTTAAACTGAATTGACTGCACAAATTTGCGGAGGTCCGCCTCGACAAGCTCGATCGACTTCTCCTCAGCGGTCACTTTGAAAAACCAGACCGACTGCCCACGCGGCACCATCGCCGCCAGCATTCGATCGTCGCCCGGAACCAGATCGGTGGGCATGGCGTTGGGAATCGTATACTTCGAGATGCCTTTTTCTTTCTCGCAGCCCACAAGCATCACGCACGCAATCGCCATGAGGAATCGCGCAGCCGCTGCGACATTTCGTCTACCGGTTACGGGCGCAACCGGCGCATCGTTAAGGAAGACCAAGTTCATGCAACACGGAGGGGAGGGGTGGAATTCCATTCCAGGCGGGTAGAGCCATCAGGCTCTGGAGTATAGACGCACCGCTATCCCCGATCGTACCCGGCGAAGTCCATCCCTCCGAGGGTGAATCAAGGCGCACCACGGAATCCGATCCTACGGATCCCGCACGAAAATGGCTCACCCTAAATTTCCGGCCTGAACGCGCTGCGACACTTTGGTCCGAACGCCGGCATCTAGCCACACCGCCCGTTCAACCCAGACCTTGGGCGAAACAGCGACTTCCCGCGACAAAGGTGATTAGTGGTCCGCCACAGCTTGACTCTTGGGTTGGCTACGGAAACGGTGTCAGGAACCAAAAACCAAATGGCCCGTAGGGTGCTTCG
>JBCBLJ010001118.1:0-2021 GCA_038520195.1 Planctomycetota bacterium | reverse complement strand
GAACGTAAAGACGGCTGCTTCGGTTGTCTCGACGTCGTCCACGACGAGACGTGGCAATGCGTTATCAACCGTCAGCGTGAGCCCGGATTCGGGTGCGTACTCGAAGGTGGTCGCTTGTGGAGAACCGGCATCGAAGACATCGGTCACCACCACATCGATCGTGTGCGTCCCTTCGTCGCTCGGATGAAAACTCAGCGTGGGCTGATCAATCGCCGCTCCTCCATCGACTCGCCAAGCGAACGATCGACTGACACCTTCGGCCACCGGTGGGAGCCCCGCCACCGAGTACAGCAATTCATCGCCCTCGAGAGCCCGGGAAACACCGACGATGTCGATCGGATTTGCGGAGTCGACGCTGATTGCAACTGATTCCGAAATCACGTGTTGACTTGCCATCCCACTCTGCGTGTAACGCAGGTCGGTGATCTCGGCGGAGAGGGTTGCATTACCCGAACCACCCGTTTGCATCCAGCCAAACGAATCGAGTGGCAAATCGCCCGCTGCAATACCATCGAGTGTGACTCCGCCGATGGTGACCGAGAGTCCGACTCCGGCGGTGTAGCTGATGGACCAATTGTGCGTGATCCCCGCATCAAGTGTGTGAGAGGAGAGACCCAGTGAGTTTGAGACTTGAATCTGGTTTGCCCCGATTCTTGAAAACGCAAATCCAACTGCGAGGATATTGTTGTTTTCAAAAGGCTCCGAACCAAAGAATCCAAGCCAAAGACTCACATCAGCGTCATCGGAGTTTTCGAAAACCAGGCTCCCCGACGCGTTGAAATCATCAGTCGTCGTGTTCAAACTCAGTCGCGTATCCGCGAAGTAGGCGAGCTCTTGGCCGGGGTCGAAAATCCCACCGGCGGTTTGCGAGTCGAGGGCACCGAACTCGCTCGTTTCGTCATTGCGATAACCTGTCCAACGCGAGACGTCAGCAAGAGCGTCGATCGAATCCGTGATCGTGACCTCTGCGATGTAATCACCAACTTGTTGAGGAACAAACGTGATCGAGGGACCAATGCCAGACGATTGCGTGATCGAGTTGCGTGTAATCGACCACTCGTAGGTTCGATCGATACTTCGCCCCAAATCATCCCTCGTCACCAACGCAAGGGGACTCGTTGCGGAGGTGTCAAATGTCATCGCTTGCCCGGCTGTTCCGGTCAGGCTCGGAGCATTCACGGAAGTAATCGGAGCAACATCGATCACTTCCAACACCGGTTCGGACGCTCCTCCGTCTTCGTCAACGGCGATCAGACTCACGAAATAGCGTCCCGAAAAGCCCGGCGTGAAGTTGAAGTCAAGTTTGTTCCCCGACGCGATCTCTTCGCCATTGTTACTGCGGACTTCCCAGATGTAGTCGAACTGGTCATCGGTCACACCGACGTCCATCAAGTCGCGGGCATCGAACCGGATCGTTTGTTGCACCATGTACGGCCCAAAGTCCACGAGGTTCAAATCGTTCACAACCGGTGCGGCGTTGGCCACTTCAAACGCGACTTCTGAATCCGCGATGCCGCCATCGGCATCAAACGCCGTTGTCGAGAGTTTGTAGATGCCATCGTCTGGGAAGAGATAGCGATTTTCTGGAACCGTCGTGTCGAAAACGGACGGCGTCTCGTCGGACCAGATGAGATTTCCGACCGCGTCAAGTCCATACGGACTTCGGTCACGCGCGACATTGCCAAAACCGTCGTCGAACGGCAAGTACAACCGGAGGTCTCGGGAGGTGTTGTCGATGTCGCCGCCCGCGACCGACGCGATTTCGCGCGAAGTGATCGCTCGATTCCAAATCGCCAACTCATCGAGTGTGCCGTCCAACGGACCGGAACCAAACACACCGGGACCGTCACCGACGTCCCCGATGGTGACGCCACTGGAGTTGATCTCCAGCATCGACAGTTGGCTCAGTGCGTCTTGCACATTCGGATGCATTTCTCCATCGATGTAGAGGCTCAGTTGATTCGCTTGCGCGGAGCGTACCACCGCGAAATGGTGAAACGCACCGTCGCTCATCACGTCGG
>JBCBLJ010000468.1:0-6630 GCA_038520195.1 Planctomycetota bacterium | reverse complement strand
TCCCCCTTCGCCGAACTGGAAGGAAACATCGTAGTCGACACCCGTCTGGAGGTCGCCTCCCCGCACGTAGTACGATCGATCAACGCTCTGCAAACGTACCTCAAGTTCGCCGCGACGCAGCCGCATCGTGAGATGGCCGCCGTCACCAAAATGGGTGTGGTCCTTTGAGATTAACGCACCCGAACGAACGTTTTCCGTGTTGAACCGCAACGAGATCTCGCCGCTGTCGAGCAGGAACGACTCCTCATGTGGAATCACGCTATAGTCGCGGTTTCTCGCACTGAATGCCCTCGTCCTGGGCACCAACTCGATCGCCTCCGTAAATTCGATCGGTGCATTCCCTGCGACGTCAACGATGCCCGTCTCGCCCGCAATGAAGCTCAACGAGTAATCGCGAGCGATGTCGGTCAGATCGTTCAATCCCGAAAGACGATAGCTCGTCGCGTCGAACCGTTCGAGCGTTGCGTTTTCCAGCGACAGATGATTGCCTTCGATGCTCAGCAACAGGTCTTCGATGTCCAATCCCTCGATGGGCTCGCTGAACGCAATGTCCAGGGCTTCCAGCGCGACGCCTCCATCGAGGGCGCCGACGGTGACCGTTGGCGCGACGGTCTCGATTTCAATCGACACCGCCTCGGAGGCGTCGGACATCAACTCCCCGGGGGCGGTTCGCGTCGCAGTGATGTCAAGATGACCATCGCCAAGGGCTGTCACGCCGTCGGTCGTGATCGTGGCGAGAGAGGCGTCCGCGATTGACGAACCGATGGAGACACCGTTGGCGTAGAGCGTCACTGTGTCGCCGGGAATCACATCTCCGACCCGGAATGACAACGCTTGTGCGGGTGAGGAATTGTTGAGGTTTGTTATGCCGTCATCGTCCGCAAATCCGCGGTCCGATGTCGGATCGAGAAACCACACCGTCGGAGGTTGGGTGATCGCCGTCCCGAAGAATTTGACCTCGCCGAGCCCCGTAAACTGCGAGTCGCCGTGGTTGGAGAGTACTTCGAAACGGACAAACTTCGCTCGCACCGGTTCGTCAAAATTGAGTGCCTCAAACTGTGACGACGTGAAGCCACGGCGGACGCTGAAAACGCCTTGATCCAAATAGTCCGTACCGTTTTCGGACGTGAGCACACGCATCTCGCGGATCCCACGATCAAAATTGAACCCGGACTGTCCGGTCGAAGCGAAGTTCCAAAGATAGAACTTGGAAACCTCCGCAACGCGACCCAGCTCGAAATTCAAGGTCGGCGTCAGGTCATTTCGGTCCGATCGGTACTGAGTGCCGCCTTGGTCCAGGTGTCGCAACTGATCCTCGGTCAGCCCACTTTCGTCGATGACAAATCCGACGGACGCCGGATTGGAGGAGGCGTCGACGCTTGAGACCGAGAGTTCGTTTTCAAGTTCGACGGCCTGTTTCCCGAAGAATCGGACTTCTGCGATCCCAGCCCCGTCCGTTGCACCATGCGTCTCGGTGATATCCAAGCGGACATAGCGAGCCTCGATGCCGGAGAGATCAAATACTTCGCCGTGATCCACGAACGTGCCCGTCCCACGCTGCAGATCAATCGTCTCGTGCAGCGTAAAGTTCACATTGTCGCGCGAGGTATACACATCGATTGTTTTAGCGCCGCGATCCAGGTCAGGGCCGTAGTTGACGTTCCACAGTCGCATCGACCCGAGAATGTAGTCGTCGTTGAGATCGTAGGTGATCACTGGCGTCGGATCATCGGCTGCCGATTGCCAGTTGTTACTTCGACCGGCGTCGTGGAAGTTGTCCGTTGCGTTGTACCCTCGGCCAATCGTCCTCGACCCCGGACGGTCGTTGTTCACCCGGCTACTTTCTTGGGCAACCAAGAAATTCGGAATCTCAACGACGTTCGCCGCTTCGACTCGCTCGCCTCGAAACTCGATTCCGCTGATCGCCGAACGGTCAACGGTCGTACGATTTCCGATCAATTCGATCCTGACGAATCGAGCCTCCACGCCTTCGAGGTCAAACACCTCTCCGGTGTAATCGTTCCGCCCCGTCGCTTCCGCTAGATTGACGGTCTTCGCTAAAACAAAATCACCCGGCGATCCATTCTGATCCGCGTCGGTGTCAACGAAGATCCGGACGCCGGTCGCTCCCTCGCTTGTCCGACGCGAGAAGAAGACAGACTCGTCTTGTTGGTTGTAGTTCCAAATTCGACTTGTTTCGAGCGTGTACGTCCCCCCGAGATCGAACGTCACCGTCGCATTCTCAGGGCCGGTGAAGTGAATTCCGTCGCCGTTGCGATCGTGTGATAGGAAACCGGAAACGCCGAATTCGCCCTCGCTCAGGCCGGGCCCGAGTGATCGTGACGCGCGCCCGGTCCCATCGTATTCCACCACTCGGACATCACCAATTTGGTCGAAAGACGCTTCCTTTTGCTCCGCGACGGACAGCGGTCGTTGGAAGTTGCCGTTCGAATCACGAGCGTCTTGTACGAAGACTTGGACGGTCGCGTTCGTTTCATCGACGCCGTTACTGACCGTGTACTCGAACCGATCCCAGCCCGTAAAGAACGGGTGCGGCTCGTAGATCAGATCACCGTTTTCCGCGATCACCACCTCACCGCCGCGTCCTTGATCAAAGGCCGTGACGGACAACGCCGCACCGTTCGCCTCGACATCATTCGCCAGCACGCCCTCGTCACCGGAGTAGCTGTAACTGCCACCCGAAAAAACGTCGGACGCGTAGACGTCGGTGGCCGGTTGAATCGCAAACCCCGGCGAAACAGGAATCACTTCTTCGGTGGACTTCAGCACAAACCGAACGGCGTCCGCAATCACTGCGCGGCCCGATCCGTCACTCTCAATCGTCACCGAACCAGTGTTCCCCGCTTCGAAGGAATGCGATCCAAAGGAAACCCACTTTCCCCCATCAAACCCCTGGTCCACCGTCGTCGTCGATTGTCCGTCCGAATGGTTGACCGTGATGGGGACGTTCCGGGCATGATTCGAGTGGTCTTGCCCGCCCCAGTTGTTCATCCATCGGACAAAGACCTCGTACTCTCCTCCCACGGGCAACTGAGGAGCGAACGTTGCGCTTGCGGCGACCTCCCGCGAAAACAGGGCGTCCTCGTCCTGGAACCCTCCTGGAAATGCGCGTGTCTCGGTCCAATCTCCCGTCAAAGTGACGCCGTCATCTCGGTTATCGACAATCACCTCCTGTCGAAGGTCCCAGAGTTTCTGGCTGTTGAAACCGGAGTACACGTGTCCGAGAGGGCCGCCGAATCGAGGTGAGGTCACCGTCACGCCATCACGCGTTTCGCTCACCCACAGTGCGTACGCGTTGCTGGCTGCGGTTGCCGCATCAAAGTTGACGACGGAGGTGTTCGCGTCGACGGTAACGAACGCCGGGTTATCTGCATCACTAAAGTTCGTGTTGTTCCGATAGACGCCAAGTAGCTCGACGTTGCCATCGTTGATGTTGCGGACGATTGTGCCCTGGTTTTCGATCTTCAGTCCAAGCACCCAGAGGTTGGCGTTGTCCACCAAGATCTTTTGGTCCGGCAAGCCGGGATCGTTCACATCCGCGCGCCCTTCGGTATTTAACTGCCGAGCCCAGACGTTCTGATTGCGGAATTCGAAGTGGCCTTGAACGACATCGTAAAGGAACAGATCCCCCGGCGATTCGCTCGTGGGCACGTACTCAAATCCTTGCAAGTTTCGACCGATCAGCGTCGTGTCGCTATCGTGTTCGATTTGAACCGTTTGAGCGAAGAACCCTCCGACGCGTTCGTAAACGATGGCTTCCGAAGCCGTCTCGCCAATTCGAAATGCCCCTTCGCCGTTGAGCGACCCGATGCTGGATTCCATCCCATGGATCCGCTCGATGTTCCCACGGACCTGAACCGTTCGATCGACCACCCAGCGACCGAAGGGGAAGTACAGCGTGGTGGCTCCCGAGTCGATCGCGGCTTGAATCGCAAGCGAGTCGTCGAATGCATCACCCGCGACCCCGCTCGGAGTCCCGTCAACGTTCTGAGTCACAAAGGCCGTGGGACTCGCCCAGTTGTTGAGGTCGGGGTCGAGCGGGACCACTGGTGCGTCCTGAATCTCCAATCCGAGACTCGTGTCGGGGGCGCCATCAAATAACTCATGGCTCCCGCCGCCGGCCTGGCCTTCGATTCCGCCGCCGCTCCAATACTCATCGATGAAATCGCCATCGACGAAGAAGTTGCCTTGCAGGAAACCGTTGCGTTCCACACGCCGCACCGCGCGGCCGTACCCGGGAACGTTCACGTTGCGCGCGTAGAGACGTTCTTCGGTATAGATTGCGAGTTCCTCCGAACCTGCACCGACACCCTGCAATGTGCTGTCGACCAACGTGAAGACGGAGTTCTCAAGGTTGGTGCCGTTGGGTCCATTGTGAACCGCTTGGACTTCATTGACGCTGGTCAAGTTGCGCACGAAGACGTTCTGGTCACCTTCATTCACCCAGCCAAACACCTGCTGGTTGGTCAGTGAAATGTCTTCGAAGGCCTGACTTGCATCCTGGAAGGCGGTGCGGATTCCAACATCGAATCCGTCCACAGCGACGTTCTCAACCAGCAACGGCCCGTTGGCTCCCGTCCCCAATTCCAGTCCCACCCGACCGGCATGCTCGGGGTCACTGGAAACGATGTTGACGTTGGACACCGTACCGTTGTTGTTTGCGACGAACGTCAGCCCTTTTGCGTCGGGGTTCCCGGTACCGATGTCGATCGTCAAATCGCGCACCGCATTGCGAAATGCATCTGCCGTGATCACCTGGTACAGCAAGGCTGAACCCTGCAAATCGATGTTGTCCTGTACCTTGATGACCACCTTGTCACGGTTTTGCCCCTGAATGATCGCCCCGACCGAAGCGCGGTTGCTTGTGCGGATCGGCACCGTTAATTGCTGGTCAATCAGATACTCACCCTCGGGCAAATAAAGAATTCGGTTGATGTTGGTTGGCGTATTGTTGGGTGCTCCCTCCGGCGGCACGAGCGAATTGAGCGCCGCCTGTAACGCCGCCGTGTCGTTGTTGCCCGGCGCCGGGTCGGCATTCAGGGCCGGATCGTCGCTCCAATTGGTCAGGTCGATGACGCCCGCGTCGGCTGGGAAAAGAAAGTCCTCCGTGGTCAGCGAAGCCGCCAAGAGCTGGCGATTCTCCAGCGGCTGAAAGCGAGGTTTTCGAGTTCGTTTGGACTTCTTGCTAGTCTTCGCGCCGGATCGCTTGGACGAAGGACTGTCTTGACCCAACATGTTTGGTGCTCCCAGGAAGAGGCAAAGCACAAACAAGCCAAGCCCATTCAAAGCCCAGTTTGGAAATGTCGGGGACTTCATGAACGTTCGCCTGTTTGCGTATCAGTGATCAACGCACGAGTTACGCGCGTCCCGGGAACCTGTGACCGAGAAAAGGGAAAGTTTTCCGCCGAGGCATCTGTTCAGGTACATTTGACAACTCCACGCGGACGAAAAACTCGCGACTCAGCCGACAAAAAACGACGATGACGCATCACCGATCGCCCAGAATCTTAGCCCGCCTTGTCGCGATAGCGGTTCTGGTATGGACCCTACCCCTCGCACCCGCCGAGCAGCCTCGAACCAACGGCCCAGCCGATTCGAGTGAGAAAAAAGAAACCCAGCAGCCGCAGTGGCAAGAACTGTTCAACGGCCGCGATCTCACCGGATGGGAAGCCAACACGAACCCGAATTCATTCAGCGTTGAAGAAGGCGTTCTGAAGGTTCACGGCAAAAGCGGCATGTCGCACCTCTTCTATGTCGGTGAGACTGGCAACGATGTCGCGTTCAAAGACTTTGAGCTCGTGCTACTCGCACGGAGCGAGCCCAACTCGAATTCGGGGATCTTTTTCCACACGGACCGAGAACTGCGTGGTGGCAAGTATCTCAACAAAGGCTACGAACTGCAGCTCAACAGCTCCAAAAAGGAAAAACGCAAAACCGGTAGCCTCTACGGCGTCGTGGACCTCGACGAGTCAGCCGCGGACGAATCCGAATGGTTCAAAGTTCGACTGCTGGTACGCGGATCGCAAATCACGGTGTTCATCAATGACAACCGAGTCGTCGATTACCACGAACCCGACAATCCGAAACGCAGTCGAAAACGGGCCAAGCGTTTGCTCGGTCCGGCCGGTGGTGCGATCGCCATCCAAGCTCACGACCCGGTCAGCGTGTTCTACTTCAAGTCCATTCGCATTCGCGAGATTCCCGCGCAATCCCAAGCGACTCGATGAAATCCCATTCGGCAACCCTCAATCGCCGCGCGATGGTCGGCGCTGTCGCGAGTCTCACAGGCATAGCCGCAACTCGGACGCGAGCCGCCACCGGTCGCGAACTCGATCCCTTCGGCGGCTGGACCGGCAGAACATTCGAAGCGACCGGCTATTTCCGCGTTGAGAAAGCGGATCGCTGGTGGCTGGTAACGCCTCAGGGAAATGCGTTCCTCAGCTTCGGTATCAATCACCTCTACCAGGACCTGTTTCGGCAGGAATACAACGGCGAGGCTTGGAAGAAGCGACTGGCCGTCGAATCACTCAAGGGTCAGGCCTTCAAATCCGCTCTAAACGGATGGTTTCTTGACACTTGTGAAAGCTACGGCTTCAACACCGTCGGAGT
>JBCBLJ010000898.1:0-3258 GCA_038520195.1 Planctomycetota bacterium | reverse complement strand
TAGGCGTATGCCCACACAGTCAAGAGCGAACCAGTGAAGCAGTTCATTCCATTTGACATGGATGGCGATCCGCCACCCGAAATGCAAGGCTCGTGAGCGACCGCCGCACCGGGTCTTCAGTGTTTCATTTTCATTGATTCAAAGATCAGCGCTACGTCCCAAGACTTCCCTTCGAAAGGCTCTCAGGACTGGGGCGTCTCAACTCAAGTGGGCTGCCTAGCTGTGCACTTTCAAAGCAAGGCATTGAAACCGGAAAGTGCACAGCTAGGCGTATGCCCACACAGTCAAGAGCGAACCAGTGAAGCAGTTCATTCCATTTGACATGGATGGCGATCCGCCACCCGATAGGCAAGGCTCCGTCGTGGTTGACGTAGCGCTGATCGTGTTCGTTTTTGCGTGTCTCCTGGGGATATTTGTGGCTTCACTATCCGAGCAAACGGGCGAAGAGGCTTGAATTGGCTTGGCGATGATGTTGCATCTTCAACGCGAGCATGCACCCGCAGGGCCCTTTGCGCAGACGGTTCTGTTGGAAAAAGTTGCAATTGCATGTCCCGTCGACGATTTGCTCATCGGAGTTGATCGTCAATGTGACGTCGTATTTCTTTTTGTCTTTGACTTTGCCTTCCAAGCGAATCGTTCCACTCGCGCCGTCGTGCTGGGATGTGACCCGGACGTCATTTGATTCTACAAGACGCGTCGCGGCAGATTCTCGCTCGTTGGTAAATCGTAAGTCGCTCAGAGGAAGTGGGTCGCGGCTCAGCTCACGGGCCCGATAGACATTTTTTTTCAAATCCCAGATGGCCCGACCCGCTTGCGTATAAGCACTCAGTGCACCGAGTACAACTTTGCGGTCCAGACTGAGTCGCTGCGCTAATGCATCCGGAGTGTCGCTCCAGCGATCTTTCAGTGCCGCAAAAACCCGTTGCTTGGTGTCGTTGTCGACATCGGCCCGCGGTGCGAGCAGATCAAAGTTTCCCGACTGAGACCAATTGTTGGTGGTCCATCCCGAGAGTCCAAGCGTGAACGACATGTCGCCAAGATCGGCCACGTAGAATGATGGCATCCCGGTGCCAAGCAAGTGCACATCGAACGCTTTCGCTTGTGCCACCAACCGTTCCAAGATGTGCAGGCGGCGGCGACCCCAAACCCGGATTTCGTGAGACTCCGAGCCTGTGTACACCGATCGCGGGCAGACCAATTCCTTGCCCCACGGATCGAAAATCACTTTCACCGGCCGCCCCGGCTCCAGTTGGTAGCGGATCGAACGCGGCCCTTTGAGTTCTTTATGGCGACGGAGCACAAAACAAATGTTGTGCACGTCCATGGGGTGCAACTGAAACGAGATCATCGGCAGTGACATCGCCGAACTGACCTGCAAAAAACCACGCACCCAGCTATCAGGCAGGTCGATCTTGACTTCCTTGTGAGCCGCCTCGCCGGTGGTTTCCACGTTAAAACCCGACGGATCGATTTCAAAGGAGGTTGTCTTGTACGTGCGTATCTTCTGAAACTCGTCGTACAACGCCGCCGAATAATCGATGTTGGTCGTGCCACAGGCAAACTCGCCGACGTTTTTGAAAACTTCGTAGCTTGCGCTGAGACGCCCGTAACTGGATTCATCCTCGCTGAAACACTCAAAGAAAACTTCGTCCGGATGGACGGTGATCACCGGGTCGAGAACGATCCACCAGTCCCGAGCTTGCTTGTACAGGTACTTGAAGTAGCCGTTTTGAGCGATGTAATATGCCCGCATTCGCTTGGCTTTGTCCTTTCGGATCGCATCCAACTCCGAGCGAACCTTCTCGAGCTTTTCCGCGACGTCGGCCCGCTGGGATGCCACCGCGGCCCAGTCGATTTCGTCTTGGCGGGCGCGCCACGCAAGATACTCGGTTCGATCCTTCGGCTTCCATCGCAAGTCCGAAACGACGACATCATGAAGAGCGCTGATGGCTTCGCGAAACTCGATCGCTTTGCCGACATCGCCTCGAAAAAACGTTGGCTCTCGATTCGTGTCGGGCGCGAACTTCATGTCCGTCCCGCCACCGGTGTTGTTAACCGAACTGCTGGCGGCGTAGTTGAAGTTGAATTCCATTTATCTCACCTCCACGGGCTTGGATGTGAGTGGCATCTCGATTTCCGGATAAGCCTCGGTCAACTCGAGCATCGATTCGATGGTGCTGGCACGGTCGCCGATCGCGCAAGTCGCCGAGATTCGAGTCAAGATTGCGGCGATCGTCTCCGCCGACTCACGATCCCTGATCGCCTCTTGGCGAAGGAAGCCAAGGACGCGATCCTTGGCCACTCGGCTTTTGTTGACGCGCGACAGGATGCTGACAAAAAACGGTGCAAGCATTCGAATTCGACTGGGATCGTTCGCCGCGTACTCGGCGAGGAAGTTGGACGCGAACAGCTGCAGGTCCGCCGTCGGATGCTCGCTGAGTTTGAGGAGGTACTCCGGGCCGTGGTCTTTCGCAAAGTGCTGCGTGATCATCTGGCGACCGAATTGCTGGACATCCTCGCGAACACTATCACAAATGCTGATCAGGACTTCGGGCGTCAGATCCTGTTCGGTTGTTTTCTCGCGGAAAAACTGAAAACCGAACTGCCGCGAATCCTCCCAAGATGAATCCAAGATCCGTACCGCGGTGCTTAGCTCCGATCGCATTCGGTCCACTTGTTCGTCGTACATCGTCCATGCGGCCCGGCGCACACTGACGATGGCATGATGAGACAGTTTTACGATCTCTGTCACCGCAAGCGCGAGGTGGTCGACATTGGTCGGCAACAGATGACCGCCGACTTCCTGAGCGGGACCGCTACGACTTTCCAAGAGTTGCCACACTGTCTCGGAAGAGACGTGCGCGAGCTGGTTGCCAAGGTCTTCGCGTATTACCCGTGACGTGTGTGACGGCACGCCCTCCGGGGCACCGGGTGTCAGCAAACGGCGGATCAGTTCGGTGCTGATGTTACGTGCAAAGTCACTGTCGGCGTCCGCCAATCGCTTGATCGTGGGACGGATTTCGTTGCGAATATCCTCAAGTTCATGGCAAGTGAGCGTCGCCAGCATGCCAACGTTCGTTTTGAGAACCTCGTCGGGCAACTCGGAAATCACTTTCACACCCATCGATCGTACCGGAGGATGGGTGGCAGTCAGCATCGCGGTCAACAAGCGTTCGGTCGGCGATTTTGAGAGCGTTTCGTGATCCACAATCACGGTGCCCGCGAACGCCTGCACGGCGGGGACACCGCTGGCGAGTA
>JBCBLJ010000619.1:0-5204 GCA_038520195.1 Planctomycetota bacterium | reverse complement strand
TTCTGCTGAAAGAGCGTCCGGTTATCGCGGTGATTCGGCCCACCGGAATAGAATTCCTCGGGCCGTAGCTTCACCATCACATCGCCGAGACTGTTCACGTACCAGCCATCACTCGAAACCGCCGTTCGTTTTGAGGATGGACTCTCCACTCCCCAACGTGAAAGCGTCCATCGAATAGCGGACTGAATTCCCGCATCGGAAGTCTCGTCTCGCGCCGCCAAAAAACGCTCCGTCAAACGCTCACCTCTGGAGACCGCCAGATCGTTAAGCGAATAGTAGCCGAGAGCTAGAATCAAAGCCCGCTCGATCGCCGGGTCGTTTTGGCTTTCGAGTTGTGACGCCAACCGATCGCCCTTCACATCAAACTGGTGAAGGTGCGTGATCACATGCGACCGAATCGTCGGATCCGGCGATTGACGCAGCGCTTCGATGCAACGCTCCCACCGTCCCAGGCGTGCGAGTGCGATCAGCAGGTTGCCACAACGCCGAAACGACGAAGCATCGAAGGCGACGTTCCCCGGGCGGGTTTGATGTCCATGCTTGTCTGGCTTGAACTCTCGTCCAAGTCGATCGAGGCGAGCCTCGATCGCTTCAATGGCGTCGTCTCCGTGTGCGGCAATCGATTCGTGAAGGAACCCAAAGGAACCCTGCTCGGCGATTTCGATCCAATCAATCAAATCCGCCAATCGGTCGCGAGCAAAGACGGCAAGAATCTGAGAGATGGTGACGCGCTCTTCATCAGTGACTGTAGAGCTCTGCAGACGGAGTGTGAGTGGTTCGACAAGCCGTTCGCGAATCGGCTCAAACACCGCCATCCATTCATCCAGCAGCACCGGACGTCGACGAACGAGTTGATCCGACACCATCTCGTCGAGCCCCGACCACTGCGGATTCATGGGGTCGACAGACGCTAGAAAACCAGCCGCGCGGAACCGACTCTCAATGTCCTCCGTCGGCGCGAGCGCGAGGCGCCAGAACTGTGGGATGAGTCGTTTGGAATCCCACGCAATCACCGAGCGGGTCGCCAGGTAGGCATCCAGCGGAGCGGTCGGCAGTTCTTCCACCAATCCATCCACCGCTTCGCGGTTGTCCGCCGCGAGCGCAAGTGATGCGTTGCGCCGACGTGACGTTGACAGTGACGGTCGCGCGAGAGCCTCCTCAATCAGCGGTCGAATCCGATCCATTTCGGGCCGCACCTCCTCCAGTAGCACGGCGATGGACCCGACATCGGCGGAAAGCAACATTTCCAAACGTGCTTGATCTCGAAGTCGCTGCTCCGACTCAATTTGTTCGATGAGCCGTGCTTGTCGATAGGCGGTCAGGGGACCACCGATGGATAGGATCATCAACAGCGTCACCGCGAACGCAATCAGCAACGAGACAGTTGGTCGTCGACGAACGAATTTAGCCGCTCGATCAATTGGACTCGCCCGACGCGCCAAAACCGGCTCTCCCGCGATCCATCGCCGTAGATCATCTGCGAAATCGCTTGCCGTCGCGTATCTCCCGTCGGGCTCAAACCGAAGCGACTTCAGCAAAACACTCTCGAGGTCTCGGTCCATGGTCGGGTCCACTTGGCGCGGCGCTCGTAGCTCGCCCTCACCGATCTTACGGATGATCGCAAGATGCGACCCGCTCGGCTCGTAGGGACTCTCCGACGTAAGCAACTCAAACAGAACGACGCCAATGCTATAGAGATCGCTTCGCGTGTCCGCGCGATCTGCTGATCCGTTAGCTTGCTCGGGCGATAAATACGCCGGTGTACCGAGGACCTGTCCGTGCTGCGTCATTCGCGTGAGCGTGTTCTCGTCGGCCACCGTCGTCGCGATCCCAAAGTCGACGAGGTAGGGCGATCCATCACGACGGACCAAGATATTCGAGGGTTTGATGTCGCGGTGAATGACTCCTTGCTGGTGCGCGTGCTGCACCGCGTCGCAAATGGACGCGATCAACTTCAACGATTCTTGGTGGCTCGGTTTGGACGTCCGATGGAACTCTTGCAGTTCGACGCCGTCGACCAACTCCATCACGTAGTAGGGCCGTTCCATCCATTCGCCGGAGTGAAAAACGCGTACGATGTGAGGATGCGAGAGTCGGGCAACAAGTTCGATCTCTCGATGAAACCGAGCGACCAGTTTCTCGTCACGATGCATCGACGCATCGATAAACTTGACCGCCACATCTCGTTGGGTGTTGAGTTGAACGGCACGCCAAACAAATCCCATACCGCCGCGTCCGATCGCTTCGATGAATTCATAGCCTTCGATCTCGGGGCGTTCGCTGGGGCTACAGCCGGACGCTCGATCAAGCGGCGTCGCCCGCCGCTGGGTCTGCGCGTCGCGGGTGTCTCCTTGCATCTCTTCGAATGAGCCATCCCGATCCAGCATGGATCCAACCTGGAGACGCAACGCCTCGTCTTCGATCTCGCGCAGGCGTGTCCGCTGGACTTCCCGATCGGTGTCACAAAGCTGCAGAAAGAGCGACTGGACGCGTCGGTAACGTTCATCTTCGGACATGACACCGGTAACGGTTGGATGCTACAAATCGAGTTCGACCGCCAGCCAGGCGCGGGCGACACGCCAGTCGTTTTTGATCGTTGCTTCGGAGACCCCCAGCGCGTCGGCGGTCTCACGAATGCTTAGGCCCGCAAAGAACCGCATCTCAACAATCTTCGCGTGCCGTTCGTTCAGCTCTGAGAGTCTTTGCAGGGCGTCATCGAGCGCCAAGAGATCAAATGGCTCGCTCTCTTGAAGGAGATCCACCGAACTTTGAAGTTGCATCGATCGGCGTCCGCCGCCCCGTTTTGAGGCGTTCCGGTGGCGGACATGATCGAGTAAGACTCGGCGCATCAACGTGGAGGCGATCGCCATGAAGTGGACTCGGTCGTTCCAATCGGCATGACGCTGGTCCACCAATCGCAGGTATGCCTCGTGAACGAGTGCCGTGGTCTGAAGCAAATCACGTTGCGACTCCCGAGCCAAATGCTGCTTGGCGATCCCGTGAAGTTCGTCGTAGACGCGCGGCATCAACTCTTGCAACGCATGGCTCTCCCCCGCCGCGACGCGGCGGAGAATCATCGTCGTGTGATGGCTATCTGAGTCCATTGGTGGCAAGTCGGGTGACGCAAAACTTCATCCGGCAGTGCCGGCATCCTCCAAACCGATGCAGTATCCTAATCGACATTCGATACGTTTCGTGGCGATCAACGATCGTTTCACGACAGCAAGATCATTCCGATCACCAGTAGACCGGCCGGCACACACCACGCGGCGAACCAGTGCAGGCGGTCTTGGCGGCTCCAGCCGATCAACCACTTGAGCGCGAAGATCCCGACGACAAAGGAAATCGCGGCCCCGATCGCCAGTTCGACGATGCCGGGCGTCGGTTGAATGCCTTGCTGCATTTCTTCGACCACATCTTTCATGGTCAGCACCGTCGCGCCCCCGATCGCGGGGATGGCCAACAAGAACGAAAACGTGACGGCATCATCGGTCTTCAAACCCATCAATCGTCCGCCAAGAATCGTCGAACCGCTGCGGCTGATGCCGGGCAAGATCGCAAAGGCTTGAAAACAACCGACGAGAAACGCGGCAAGAAATGACAGGTTTCGGTACTCACCGTCGCGCGGCCGTATGCCGCCCAGAATTAGCAGCAGGCCACCGGTGACGATCAGCATCGATCCGGCTAGAAGGGGATTCTTGAGGATGGATTCGAATTGAGACTTGATCGTCAGCCCGACCACAACGGCCGGAATCGTCCCGACGATCAGCAGTGGGATCACGCGACGGTCGCTCGTCAGAAGGTCAATGATTCGCTTCCAAAAGACAACAAGAATCGACCCCAACGTGCCGGCATGGAGGATGATCTCCAGCGTCGGCGTCGCGCTAGGCGGAACGCCTTTCATCCGGCTCATGATTTCACCGAGCACGACGAGGTGTCCCGACGAGCTGATCGGAAGGAATTCGGCGATTCCCTGGACGATAGCCAGGATGATCGTTTCGATGAGAGTATCGAACACGTGGCGATTCCAAGTTTCAGGTCAATTCGCAGGACGCATCTTTTCGACAACCGGGCTCACGATCACACTGTCGGCCACGAAAGCTCGGTGAAGGTGCGATACCCGAGTGAATGAGTATTCATCGAAGCCCTGCCCAAGGGAACCGTGCATGACAACGCCGGACCAGTTGGAATCTGAAACCAATCCCATCGATCCGAATATCGGGACTATGTCGAACGAAAAGGAAATCGTTTCGACCGAACGCCCCGAGGGCTCAATGCACGCCGATGTGCTGAATGTCGTGCGAGGTTTCTGCATGGGTGCCGCGGACACGGTGCCGGGTGTCAGTGGCGGCACCGTCGCACTGATTCTCGGGCACTACCAACGGTTGGTGGCCGCGATCAGTCAGATCGATACCAACGCCTTCAAATTGGTTTTGGGTCGTCGCTGGGCGGAAGCCTGGGGCCATCTGGATGCCCGGTTTTTGGTGGCGATCGGCTTGGGCGTCGGCACAGGACTGGTCACGCTCGCCGGCGTGATGCACTGGTTGCTCGACGAGCACCTGCCACAGACATTTGCGGTCTTCTTTGGTTTGATCTTGGCCAGCATCGTCATCGTCGGCCGTGCGATTTCGCAATGGAAGCCGGTGTGCTGGGTCGGATGCGTCCTCGGTGTCATCGTTGCGTTCGCGATCGGAACGCTTACACCGACGGTCGCGAACGACTACTCGCTTCCGTATTTGTTCGTGGCGTCTTCGGTCGCGATCTGCGCGATGATCCTGCCCGGCATCAGCGGTGCGTTCGTGCTGCTTCTGTTCGGCGTTTACCATCCGGTCACGGGGATGATCAAAGGCGCCGTGAAAGGCGAAATCGATTTGCAAGTGATTGTGCAGCTGGGGACCGTCGCCTGCGGATGCCTGTTCGGTTTGTTGGCGTTCACTCGACTGCTTCGTTGGCTGCTGGCGAATCATCGAGACGTCACCATGGCATCGCTGATCGGTTTGATGATCGGCAGTTGTGCGAAACTCTGGCCACTTCAAGTGGCCACCGATGCGACCAAAGAGCTAAAGATGAAGGAACGAGTGATGGAGTACGTTTCACCGGCGGATTTTTCGGGAAGCCTCGTGCTACTTGTCTTGCTCGCCGTCGGTGCGGCCGTCGCGGTCCTCGCTCTCGAACGTGTCGCGTCGTCACTCGGCGAAGCGAAG
>JBCBLJ010000749.1:0-4158 GCA_038520195.1 Planctomycetota bacterium | reverse complement strand
CTGCCCAATGTCGTATTCATCTTGTCCGACGATCTTGGGCAGCCGTTCCGCGAAACAAGCCACGGGAAAGACGAGTAACAAAGCCGCAGCGCAAGTGACGTAGATCGGTGTCTTCATGCCCGCAGTTTAGCAGAACGAAAGGCCGCTCTCAGCGGACTTCTATTTGCAGAGCGAGCCCATCGAGCCGATTGCTCGAGCCCAAACGGGTCGCGCGCAAGCTAAGCTGTGACCAAGCGATCGGTTGCTTGCCACGTAACGGAATGCCATCGTTGCGTATGCGCCGCCCCCTCAATCGATCGGATGAAAAAGTGGAAATTCTTTGTGACAAATCGCGATCCCAACCCTACTTCCGAGACCGACAAAACGAAACTCTCGACAATCGAATGCATCCCGACGCGATCAACGGAATTCTCAGCGGCGATCTGGACGCCTACGAATCAGTGGTGAAGCAGTATCAGGGGATGCTGCTTGGATACGCTGTGCATCGCCTCACTGACTTGGATGCCGCCCAAGACGTCGTACAGCTCACATTCATTCGGGCCTATGAGCAGCTTGATGAGTACCAATCGGACCGAGATTTTGGCGTCTGGCTGTGTGTGATCTGCAAGCACTTCATTCTGACCGAGTTGGAGCGGCGACGAAGGGAGTCACGAAATCTAGAACGGCTCAGTCAGACACTGCGTTTACGCGTTGACGAAGAAATGGCTGGAATCAGCGACAGCCGGCAAGACGCGGTCTTGGTGTTGCATGAATGCCTGAAGAGTCTTCCCGAACCGGCGGCGACCGTCGTGCGGCTTCGATACCAAGAGCGACAATCCTGCCAAAGCGTTGCGGAGTCTTTGAATCGGGCGGTGACGTGGGTCACGAGCACTTTAAGCCGGTCGCGAAAGGCTTTGCGTCGGTGCGTTGAGACCCGTCTCGTTGAAAAGGTCAGTGCACTATGACCGAACCGAGACTGCAATCTCTGCTCGAAGGATTTGTCGATGACGGGTTGAACGAGAATGAATGCGGCGAACTGATCGAGTGGTTCGACGCGGACCCTTCGCACCTGTCCCGATTCGCCGATGAACTCCGTTTGATCAATGCTTTGGCAGTGATTCACATCGCCGAGACCGAGGAAATCCCGCGGGCGGTCAGCGACAGCCTCCAGCCGGCGGATCCCATCGTCGACATCCCGCAGCGGGTGCGTCTGCAATTGGAAGGGCGTTCAAGAAAACAACCGACCCGCAAACGTCTGGCTTTCCCTCTCAGCGTGCGTTTCTCGCTTGCGGCGGCAGCGATCTTGCTTGTCGTAGTGGCCGGAACACTCTTCCGTGAAGGACGCCGCGACGACAACACGCTTGCGGCGATGGTCCTGCGGACGAACTCGACGAGCGGATTGAAACGCGGCGAGAGCTTTCGATCCGGCGACCCGATCCGCTTTTCAAATGGCAGGGTCGTCGTCAAGTTTCTTTCGGGTGCCAAACTCGCCGTTGAAGGACCGGCGGATCTTGTCGTGACGGGCGAAAACAGTGCTCGTCTGAAACGCGGAATCGCGACCGTTCGTGTACCCGGTCCGATCAAGGGATTCACGCTCGATACACCGCACCAGCGAGTGGTCGACCTGGGGACATCATTCGGCGTTTCCGTCGCAGATGACGGCGACACCTCCATCGCCGTCTTCGAGGGCGAGATCGAGCTTCGAGGCGAACAACACGTCGCAGGCCCTCAACGCTTGGTCGCTGGAAAGTCTGTCCGCGTTGGACAACGCGACGAGTACCCTCAAGAAATCCCTCATGCAATCAACCACTACCTTGGCACGTGGCAAGTGTCCTTTGGAGTCAGTGATCTTGTCGGCGACGTACGTGTCGCGACGCCCACCGAACGTCAGGCACCCGGGCAAGCCCGAGACAGCGATTCCCTTCTGCTGTTTCCCGAGCGTGAGAATGTCCGGCTGAGTCAGGGCTATGTTGTCGACGCAACGCAACCGGGCGAGCATCATCGTCCGTTTCGTAAACGCACCGACCGGCTCGGCGCAGACGTTCGTGTCGACAGCTTCTTACTTCAATTCAACCCGATCCGAAATCAGAATGTGTCGCAGGAGCAAACGTTCCAGGGCGAACTCCATTTCGATCGTCCGATCATCGCTCTGATCTTGCAGAAAGATCTTCTGGATGCTTCGGATGCCATGCTGGCGCTACCGGAAACGGAATTCGACGACATTTTTCGACGCGGAATCAATGCTTCCGATGCCGTGACCTTGAGCGATGACCGTCAGGTACTGCAGGTTTCCTTCAGTGTCGGTAATGGAGTTGATCAAATTCGCGTCTTGGTCGCGACTGATGAAAAGAGCCTCAAATAGTCATAGATCGATGCGAGAACCTTCACGTCCAAACCGCCGTCATCTGCTGCAGGGAGCGGGTCTCGCATTAACGCTTCCCGCGATGGAAAGTTTTGCTTCCGAAGTCGATCGTCAAACCAATCGGCCCCGACGACTCGTTTGCGTCGGAAACCACCTCGGCTTCTATCCAGGTCACTTCTTTCCCAAGGACGCGGGAACGGAGTATTCACCAACTTCCACGCTCAGGCCCCTGGCGAAACATCGTGAAGACATCACCGTCTTTTCGAACCTGGATCACGAACTCAACGGCGGCCATAAGGCGGTGCATGGATTCTTGACGGGCATCAAGACAGAAGAGGCCGTCGGCTTTCCCCAGAAGAACATTTCGCTCGATCAAGCAGCCGCCGAGCACGCTGGCAGCGCAACACGATTCGCATCTGTCAACACCGGCATTGGCGAGGGGACTGACATGTGTTGGACTCGCGCCGGCGTTCACGTACCGCCGATCAATCGCCCCGCTTTGCTGTTTCAAGCTCTTTTCGTCAACTCAGCACAAAACGAACGTGAAGCGGAACGCCGTCGACTGAAAGACCGCGCCAGCGTGCTCGACGCCTTGCGTGAATCTGCTCGAGATTTCAATCGAAACCTCAGCGCTTCCGACCGTGACAAGCTCGATCAGTATCTGACGTCCGTCCGCGATGTCGAGCGGCGGCTGCAGATGTCGAAACAATGGATCGACCGCCCGAAGCCGACGTCGCCCATCGACATCGTGGCAGACGAAGAGCGAAAGCACATCGACGAAGTCGAGTTGCTTTATGACCTCATGGCCCTGGCACTGCAAACGGACTCGACCCGTGTAGCGACACTGGAAATCCCGCTCGGTTTTCGGACGGCTGAATTGGATTTGGGCTCGTACCATGGCCTGTCCCATCACAGCAAGTCCGAAGACCGGATTGCGCAACTGCAGATCGTGGAGTCTTTTCTCACCGCGAAGCTCAGCAACTTCATTTCCCGTCTCAAGGAAGCGAAGATCTTCGACGACACATTGATCGTGTTTGGTAGCGGCATGAGCGATGGATCGATTCACAGCAATCGAAATCTGCCGGTGCTGCTCGCCGGAGGTGGGCTCGATCATCTGGGCCACGTTGTCTGCCCCGCCGAGCAACACAAACGCGTGCCACTCTCGAACTTGTGGCTCTCCGTATTGAACTGGTTTGGCACCCAGTCGGATCAGTTTGGAAGAAGTACGGGGACTTTCTCGGCGATGGAGATCGCATGATCAATCCGACATTCCGAGTGCTAGCGCTCGTCTCGCTCATTGCCGCAGCCGCTCAAGCCGACCAAGCATCTTCAGACTTTCTTACCAAACACTGCATCCGCTGCCACGGCAGCGAGAATCAGAAGGCGGACCGTCGGTTCGACGACTTGCCGGTCCGTTTGGAGAGTCTCGATGACCTGGAACGCTACCAGGAGGTTGTTGACCAGTTGAATCTGCGATCGATGCCGCCTCGAGATCAGACGCAACCCACTGCAAAAGACCGTGCGACCGTCATCGCACAGCTGACCGCACGGATCGCCAAGGCGCGCGCCGCATTAGGTACCACACACGGGCACAGCGTTCTTCGTCGGCTCAATTCGTGGGAATATCGACAGACCATCGGCGACCTCCTGGGGCTGAATGTCAACACGTGGAACCCTGCCGAAGACTTCCCGGCCGAGGTCAAGGTTCCACGTGTTGACATTCAGCCCCAGGAGGTCGCCGATGGTCTGTCGATATTCCCACGAATTGAGCCGACGAAGAACGCTGTGCCCGTGTGTGGTACCTAATGCGGCGCGCG
>JBCBLJ010000648.1:0-4943 GCA_038520195.1 Planctomycetota bacterium | reverse complement strand
GCTGAATTCCATCTTCCTTGCTCCCCGTTTGATCTCTTTCGGCGGCGGACTTAATTTAGCAATTCACTGGGTATCCGCTACCGCGTCGTGAAGGACGTGAATCACGAGGGTCAGCCCGCCCGTGTTGTCGGGGGTTCGGCAACGTTCGATACGACACCGAACGACTTGTGGGATGCGCTGACAACTCCTGACCGAATTCGACGTTGGTTCATGCCCGTCAGCGGCGACCTTAAAACGGGAGGCCGCTATCAGTTGGAGGGAAACGCTGGCGGCAAGATCATACGCTGCGACCCACCCGAAGCATTCGACGTCACGTGGGAATGGGGCGAGAACATCAGTTGGGTTCGGGTGCGATTGGACATTCACGACGGTGGAACACGGTTGACGCTCGAACACATCATGCTGAAAGATGAAGCGAGCGAAGAGCACTGGCGAAAGTATGGGCCCGGCGCGACCGGCGTCGGTTGGGACCTCAGCTTTGTCGCCTTAGATCAGCACCTGCGAACCGGCGAGGCCATTCCACCGGGGGCAGCGGACAGCTGGAGTACAACCGAAGGCGGTAAAACGTTTGTTCGCCAAAGCGCGGCGGCATGGGGCGACGCGCATATCGACTTCGGCGAGACCGAGTCGGTTGCCCGGGAAATGGCGGGTCAAACGGCGAAGTTCTATTGTGGCGAGGGATGAGAGGAGTCAAACGATGCACGCATTCGCTGTCCTCGCCGATCCGGTGCGACGCTGTATCGTCCAACGGCTGATGGATCGGGAATTGTCTTCCGGTGAGATCGTTGAAACGGTCGGCGATGAATTCGGTATTTCACAATCCGCGATCTCTCAGCAACTCAAGGTTCTGAGGGAAAACGGATTCGCGAACGTCGTGGTGGACGGGAACCGACGTCTCTATTCACTGGACGCGACCGGCTTTGAGCAACTCGAGCAATGGCTGGCACCATTTCGCCGGTTTTGGGCACCGAAGTTCGAGGCCTTGGAAAAAGAGGTCACTCGCGGGAAACGTGCGAAGAGAAAGCGTTAGTGGTTGAGTGCGCAAAGCGCACTCGGAGCCATCACACTAAACGAACATCGACTGAAAGGTCAGCCACCGCGCGGTCAGCAACGTCAGTACGAGACAGCACCACCAACTGGCTCGCTGCGCAATCGGAAAACGGTGAAGCCAATAGAGGATGCCGATCGCCAAGCCCGTCACCCCGGCCTTGAAGAGGATCAACTGGAGGGGATCTTCGATCATGGCACGTCCGAGCGGATTCATCTCGCGCATCGCGCCGGCTTGACTGGCTGCCAGAGTCCAGAACAAGTCGATGGCCGAAAGCAAGCCGATCAGACACAGCGATTTGAGGATCGTTCCGTGCGCATGGCTCGCTTTTTCGGGGTCGTCGGTTGGAGCCATGTGGTTTGGAGAGTTGGCCAACAGGTGTCCGAAAGCAAGTACCACGAGGATCATCGCGGTCATGGTGATTGGATAAGACACACGATCGAAAAAGAGATTGGCGGCAACGACCTGCTCGTTCACTTGCTGTGCTCGCCAATTCTCGTTGAGCACTGCCATCGCCTGCGATTGGAACTGTGGCGTCGATTCAAATTCGGAAACGATCTGTAACCACAACTTCTGTTCATCTTGATTCAGCGATGAGGGCGCAATGAAGGCCAACTGTTCATCGGAAGTGAGTGTTTCAAGCAAATCCTGGCCGGTGCCGGTCGGGTCAAGCAGCAGTGGAGATTCACCTTCGTAAAGGACCGCTACAAACCCAAGCCGCAAATCCCGGAGCAGACCCTGCAACTCCGCGGCGCGTTGTTTTTGTTCACGCTTCGAGCGTCCCCCCTTCACTCCATTGCCACGATTGAACGCGTGATAGCTTTGAGTTTGGACTCGAGGCGAGCGAGAACGTGATCGGGCTCCACGCTCCTCTTCCTCCGGCAAGCGAAAGTAATCGGATGCGTATTCGGTCCCTTGAATCGCGAGCGAGTCACCGCGCACTTCGATTTCAATCGGCGTCGGGACATACCGTCCATCGACGAAAAGAAAACCTTCTTCAATGAGGATCGATGCGTCGACGGGCGACTGACCCGCTGCCGGTGCAATCAGCCCAATCGATAGGAAAGTGAAGAAACAGAGTCCGGCAATCGGTCGGCGCGAGATGCTGTCCAAAACCACAGAAATCTTCTCTCTTAGACATGGAATACGACCCGCCTTGCTTTTCTAAAACCGCATCAGGAACGCTTTGTTCCTATGCGATTTCGCGAATTACGAAACTTCCGCAAGACGCGTGAGTCCCCGCCCACGACTCATTTGTCGACGTCACTTTCAATGCGCCAACGTGCGAAATGTATTCACGAATTCGTAAAAAGATTTTGCCTCGCGCATCGAGTCACCATGCCTTCATCAGCCGCTCGAATCAGCGGTCAGTATCCCACCGCCACGCCATCTTTGCGGGACTCGGTCGCACCGTGGAGCGTTCCGTTTTCATGGTCGATCTTGATCGCCTGATAGCCACCGAAACCACCTTTAACGCGTGCGACTCGATGCCCACGTGCAAGCAAACCGCGAATCGCCGCTTCGTGAATCCCACCTTCGACGTTCACGGTTCCCACACCATCGGATGGTTTCCCTGTCGGCTGTTGGGAGCCGACATGGCGGACTCTCGCCGCGTCGCCGGCGGCTTGAACATTCATCCCGAAGTCGATCAGGTTCACAAGAATTTGCACGTGTCCCTGCGGTTGCATATCGCCTCCCATCACCCCGAAACAGAGCCATGGTTTTTCGTCCTTGGTGACCATCGCGGGGATGATGGTATGAAACGGTCGCTTGCCGGGTTCGAGACGGTTGAAGTGTGTTTCATCGAGGGAGAAGAGCGCTCCACGGTTCTGTAACGCAAACCCAAGTTCCTTTGGCGTGAGTTTTGAGCCGAAGCCGTAGTAGTTGCTCTGAATGAAGGAGCAGCAGTTTCGCTCGTCGTCGACCACCGTCAAATAAATGGTGTCACCGTTTTGCAGTTTCGGGTCGCCGGCCTCGACATCCTTCGCGGCCTTCTCCAGATCGATTCGCTTACGTTGGGAGTGGCCGTAACCCTTGGAGATCAATTCTTGGATCGGTAGTTCGTTGAACTCGGGATCGGAATAAAACTTGGCGCGGTCAGCGAACGCGAGTTTCTTGGCCTCAAGAAAGACATGCAGGTACTCTTCGCTGCCACGTCCCATCGAGGCGATGTCGTAACCTTCGAGAACGTTCAGCATCTCGAGCGCCGCGATGCCTTGTCCGTTCGGAGGCAACTCCCACACGTCGTATCCGCGGTAGCTCGTCGAAACCGGTTCGACCCAAGTCGACTTGTGCGAGGTAAAGTCCTCCATCGCAAAGAAGCCCTCGTTCTGTTGGCTGAAAGCGACAATGGCTTCTGCGATCGAACCTTGATAGAACGCCGCGCGGCCTTCCCGCGCAAGCCGTTCGTAGGTGTCCGCGAGTCGTGGGTTGCGAAAGATGTCTCCTTCGCGAGGAGCCTTGCCGTCGGGAAGGTAGGTCGCAGCCGAGCCCGGATGCTCGCCGAGTTTTTCTTCGGCCGACTTCCAATATCCCGCGATGACTTCGGTAACGGGAAACCCGTCGCGTCCGTACTGGATCGATGGTTTTAGAATCTGTTGCATCGCCGTCTTTCCGAATCGGTCGTGCAACTCAAACCATCCGTCAACACACCCTGGGACGCTCCAGGCCAACGACCCGTCGATCGGGATTTCCTCGAGCTCTTTCTCCGCGAACACGTCTCGGTTGATTGCCTGTGGGCTGCGTCCGCTTGCGTTGAGACCGTAGAGTTTCTTGGTCTTGTTATCCCAGTAGATGACGAATAAGTCACCGCCGATGCCACAGCTCATCGGCTCAACCAATCCCAACATCGCGTTAGTCGCGATCGCGGCGTCGACGGCATTGCCGCCCGACTTCAGGATGTCCAGTCCGACCTGTGCGGCTAGCGGATGGCTCGTCGCGACCATGCCGCCAGTCGCGATCACCTTGGAGCGAGTCTGATGGAGCTCCTGTCCCGGCCGATCGTAGGGTACCTGAGAAAACGCGCGTGGCATTGTTGAAACCATAAGCAGGGTAAACAGGATCCCCGTGCAAGGAACGTGAAAGCGCGCCATCGAGGCGCGTGGAATTCCGGTACACGTCAAAACCGAGACACAGATACGGGCGGCTTTCATCGGGTGTTTACTCGTTGCGGTTGGACGGAGGCAATTCGGCGAGCATTTTACCTCGACGCCAACCGTCGCATTGTTCGTGCCTGACCGCGAACATCGCACCGCCCGCACGTGTCTCGCCGTAGATGAGAATCACCAGTTTCGAATGCGAACCGGCCGCGACGATCCCATTTTTGAATGCCGGTCGGCGGCCACGCGACTATCGAACCGAGTCGCTGCCCATCCATTGGGCGACGGTGGAGGGGCTACCGGAGTCACTTGATGGGCTTGTCGCCTGTGCCGACCTGCAGGGTCGAGAGACATTTCAATCGAGCGGCGGACGGATGCCGAGTCTGCTCGGCGAAGTCATCCCAAGCCAGCTCGCCGAGATGCTGCTCGAACACGGCTTGCATCCCAAGCGAATGGGTGCCGTTTTGGCCGGTGACTTTTACACCGTCCCCGGACTGGATCGTCGCGGCGGCAGCGGTAACGTCAGCGAAGTCTGGCGGTCGTTCGCCGACGAATTTGGCTTTGTCGTCGGCGTTGCGGGTAACCATGATGAATTTGCGGACGCAAACCACGCCGGAGTTCCCCGATTCACTCCACCGCTACACTTTCTTGACGGCGAGGTGATCTGCGTCGGCGGACTTGAAGTGGGCGGCGTCAGTGGCATCATCGGCAACCCGCGGCGGCCCTGGCGACGGAACGAAGAAGAGTACAGCACAGCGTTCGTTGACGTCGCCACCCAATCGCCCTCTTTGATCGTG
>JBCBLJ010000568.1:0-5618 GCA_038520195.1 Planctomycetota bacterium | reverse complement strand
CGACATGCCCTCGTCGACCAGCCGCTTCGCCTTGTCGACCAACGCCTCAAAGTTGACGCTCCGGTCGGCGTCACAGGGTGTCATCAGTGCGGGGATACAACCCTGGAAAACGTCATTGTCCATTGTGAATTTCGATCTCTCGGTTCCCTGGAATCGATGTCCTTCTGATCGGCGACACGACGCTACCCCGTAGTGTCAACCGTCACTATCGTTCGTTCGATTCGCGGAGGCTTTCGTGTAGCGTCGCGAGTTCTTGACGCGGGATCTTTTCGACGGCTCGATCGTACGTCAATAGCCCGTTGACTTCGCCCTCGACATCGCTGGTCTGCGTGTAGATGCCCGCCGCGATGCCTCGACTCCGCAGGCTCAAAAGCTCGTCCAACGTCGCTTGATAGCGTGCTTTGTATTCGTCCAACGTCTTCGGTAGTCCTCCGTAACCCCAATTCTCCATGGCCGGATTCCACAGATGGCCTTTGACTCTCCAACCGTGCCCCCCGAATTCCCCCACCACTTTCACATAGTCGTCAAACCGGTCGTCGCCAGGAAACTCGGGATGAGGATACGAGTGATGGTCCGCGACGTCGCCCGCGGGAAAAAAATTGCCCCCGCTGGCGGCGTTGATCGCACGTCGGACGTCAAGGTTCTCGGCCAAGGCAGCGATCCGTACGGTTTCGTGTTGGCCCCAACGCTCATTGAATAGCACCCACATCGCGATGCAGGGATGGTTTTGCAGATTGAGCACCATCGACTTCAATTCGCGTACAAACTGTTCATGATCCTCCTGAGATTTCGTCTCCTCGGGTGCTTCCTGAGCCATCCGCGTCCATTGTGGGCCGCCCCCGGTGGACGGCATGTCTTGCCAAACGAGCATTCCGATGCGATCGCAGTGCGCGTAATAGCGGCGCGGCTCCACTTTGATGTGCTTGCGAATCGTGTTGAAACCCGATGCCTTCAGGTAGTCGATGTCGAACCGCATCGCTTCGTCTGACGGTGGAGTCAAAAGTCCGTCCGGCCACCATCCCTGGTCAAGTGTCCCGTAGTGAAAGATGAACTCGCCGTTCAGTCGAAGTCGAAGGTGTCCGGATTCGTCGCGGGCGATATCGAATTCTCGCATCCCCGCGTAGCTGGTCACGCGGTCGACGACGTTTCCATTTTCGTCGCGGAGTTTTAGTTGGATGTCGTAAAGGTAGGGATCATCGGGTGTCCAAACGCGCGGGCGACCAAGATGGGCCATCAGCGACGCATCACAAGTGAACCGTTCTCCCGCACGATCGGAGACGATGATTTCGATGGATTCTCCGTCGAGTGGAGGTCCGGCCAAAGTCGGCAGCACTCTCAGCGTTCCATTCGCCAACCGAGGTTTCATCTTGATGGATTTGATGTGTCGCGCCGGAACCGACTCGAGCCAGACCGTTTGCCAGATTCCAGAAACACGCGTGTAGTAGATGCCCTTTGGTTTGAGTTTCTGTTTACCTCGCGTCTGACGTACCGCTGTCTTGTCGATCACCCTCACCACCAGTTCATTGCGTTCGC
The DNA here is from genome assembly GCA_038520195.1 of Planctomycetota bacterium. Taxonomy (GTDB): domain Bacteria; phylum Planctomycetota; class Planctomycetia; order Pirellulales; family Pirellulaceae; genus Stieleria. The sequence goes on along the minus strand of JBCBLJ010000568.1, from coordinate 4,085 downwards.
CACGAAGTGCATCGGTGATATCAAACGAGAATGGATCACTGCTGCCGATGTGTCTTCCCACCGAGCGTCCATTGACGAAGACTTCGGTGTCGTAGTCGACCGCTTCGAAGTGCAACAGCGTGCGATGACCGTCTTGTTGCCTAGGATTGATCGATCGCTTGTACCAGAGCACTTCATTGGGTTGAAGTAAACGGCCGACCCCGGAAAGCGGCGCCTCGATCGCAAATGGAACCAGGATCTGTCCATTGAAAGAATCGGGCATCTCGTCGGGGGAGGATGAAATCGCGTATTGCCAAAGTCCATTCAAATTGGTCCAAGACTCGCGGACCAATCCTGGACGAGGGTACTCCGGCCACACCGACGCCGGAGTCAACGCCTTTCCCCAGCGTGTGAGCATCTTGTCGGCGACGGGTTGCCATTGGGCCTGGGCCGTCGTCGAGCCTATGAAAAAGAGAAGCAGCAAAGTAGGTCGCATTGGGTCCGCCTTCCAAAAAGAGACTGTTCAGCGACGACTATCTTAACGCGTGTTTGTTCGATCGCTCCCTGCCCTGCGCACCATTTGGGTTGATTGGAACACCCAAATGCTAGTTTGCTAGACTCTTGGCAGAGTCGGTGGCATCAGGCCAGCGCTCACCCAATTTCCTCATGAAGTGGTCGCATCAACACTCGCATGTACTCACCGGCAAACCTTGTGCTTCCGTATCTTGGTGCCTTCTCCGCGGGACTCGGTTTCCTTTCGATCGGTGTGACGGCAGCCAAAGTCGATCGGCCCAATATTCTGCTGATCGTCTCCGAAGATAATGGCCCCGAACTTGGTTGCTACGGTGATCCATTTGCCGTGACTCCGAATTTGGACGAGCTTGCTGACGAGGGCGTCCGCTTTGCAAACGCATTTGTCCCCCAAGCAGGGTGTAGCCAATCGCGCGCGAGTTTCTTGACGGGGCTTTATCCCCATCAACACGGGCAGATCGGATTGGCCACCTGGGGATTTCGACTGTTCGACGCAGACACACCGAATCTGCCTCGACGACTGAAGGCCGCCGGATACCGAACGGGACTGATTGGCAAGCTGCACATCAATCCGGCGTCGGCGTTTGACTTCGATTTTCACGAGATCACCGGTGCTAACTTTGCGCGGAAACAGCTCGCGGATTATCGACGCTTGGCCCGCGATTTCATGGATGTCAATGACAAGCCGTTCTTCCTGAGCGTCAATTACCCCGACGCGCATGACCCGTGGATACGGCAAGTCGCCGGAATCCCCGAACGACCGCTTGCGGGACAGGACGTTCGCGTGATGCCCTACATGGGGGTGAATCCGCCGGCGCTACGTGAAATGGTTGCCGACTACTACAACTGTCTCGCACGACTCGACACGCTGGTTGGTGACTTGCTCCACGAACTGGAGCGGAGCGGCAAGTCTGAAAACACCCTCGTGATCTATTTGGGCGACCATGGTGCCGACATGCTGCGCGGCAAACGGACTTGCTACGAAGGCGGTTTGCGGATTCCACTCATCATTCGCTGGCCCGGAAGAATTCGCCCGCAGGTGCGAGACCAATTGGTGTCGACCGTCGATCTGATGCCAACGCTGTTGACGATTGCCAAGGCGTCGCCGGTCTCGAGACTCGCCGGTAAAGACCTCACGCCGCTCTTCGGTCGCGGCCAACCGGAGTGGCGAAAGTACCTGTTCGCGGAATATCACACGCACGCGACGGCGGTGAACTATTTTCCACAGCGTTGTGTCCGGGATCAACGCTACAAGCTCATCGAGAGCCTCGTACCAGATTCGATTCATCCCGACTACGAGGACACGCTCCGTAAACTCCGGGGCGATCACGAACGGCGCAAAAGCGCGACGCCGATGAAGCTACGAGAGGCGATCGAAACTGCCGATCCAACAATTGCCGACGCATATCGGTTGTCGCGCAGACCACCGCGCTATCAACTCTTCGATCTGAAAGAGGATCCGTATGAGTTCAACAACCTGGCTGAAGACCCCGCATATTCTGCAACGCTTCAGCGACTCGTCTCCAGACTCGATCGGTGGCGAAAGGATTCCGCCGATCCGCTGATGGACCGCGCCAAGCTTCGGCGACTGACAAACGAAGTTCTGTCCGTCAAAACGAAGTCACAAGCGCGCAAGCACGAGTGGCTCTACCCCCAGTATCTTCTTGATTGAACCACGCTCTGCAAATGAATGGCATGAAGAAGTACTCACTCAGTGTGTTACTTGTGATAGCGGTCTTCTTCGGTGGCAGTCCGCAAACGATCGAGGCACGGGAAACCGGGGATGCAGAGCACCGTGAGGCGACAGACAAGCCAGAACGGCGCAAGAACATCGTCCTCTTCTTGATCGACGACCTCGGCTGGCGTGATCTGGGGTGCCAAGGAAGTACGTTCTATCAGACTCCGCACACCGACCGGCTTGCGGAAGAAGGCGTTCGATTCACTGACGCCTACGCCGCTTGCGCGGTGTGCTCCCCGACGCGTGCGGCGATCCTGACCGGAAAGTATCCCGCTCGATTGCTACTGACAGATTGGCTTCCATCGGGCCGTTGGGATCCAAAATCAAAACTGCGCGAGGGGCGACGCATTCGCGGACTTCCCGTTGAAGAACGCACGTTGGCCGAGGTGTTGCGCGAAGCTGGCTATCGAACCATCCACGTCGGAAAATGGCACCTTGGCAGTCAACCCTTTGGTCTGCCGGAACATCATGGGTTCGATGTCAACATCGGTGGCAACGCGCACGGCGCACCGGGCGGTTACTTCTTTCCGTATCGCGGAAACTGGTTGATTCCGACAACCGACCGGCGTGCGCAATGGGACGTTTTTGAGACGGGAGAAGTCGATGAGTACCTGACGGACCGGCTGACCGATGAGGCGACTCGCAGTATCCGTGACTCGAAAAATCGTCCTTTCTTTCTGTACTTCTCGCACTACGGGGTGCATTCGCCGCTGCAGGCAAAGGCGGAGGTGACGGCAAAGTACGAACGCGTCCCGAAATCGAAGCGGCAAGGCAAACCCGTGTATGCGGCGATGGTTGAAAGCATCGACGACAGCGTTGGCCGCGTGATGCAAACACTCCGCGATCTCAACCTCGTTCGAGAGACCGTCGTCATCTTCACTTCTGACAACGGCGGTTTCTACAAAGCGACAAACAACGCACCGCTTCGTGCGAACAAAGGGGCCTATTACGAGGGAGGCATTCGGGTTCCCTTGATCATTCGTTGGCCCGGGGTCGCCGAACCCGGATCGGTTGTCGACGTTCCCGTCACCAGCACCGACCTTTACCCGACCTGCCTTGACGCCGCGAACCAACCACTGCAACCAAATCAGCATCCCGACGGCCTGAACTTAAGGCCACTCCTAAAGCAAGGCGGGACACTTCATCGAAGTTCACTGTTCTGGCATTTTCCGCACTACAACGGGCATCCGTCGAGTTATCCGTCCAGTGTGGTTCGCCGGGGCGATTGGAAACTGATCGAAACGTTCGATCCCGAAGGTGTCGAACTCTACAATTTGAAGAACGATCTTGGCGAACAGAAGGACCTCGCGTCCGCGGAGCCAAGGAGACGCGATGAGCTCTTGCGGGAGTTGGAGGCTTGGCGGGTTTCGGTGGGTGCAGAACGAATGACTCCCAATCCGGACGCGGTTTTGAAGCCGTCCACTCCTTAGGACGAACCTTTGGGCGGCGCAAGGTGTCAGTGGAACATGGACTACTGTTCTAAGGAGACGGTCGATGGAATTGATCCGAATCGGACGAGGCGGCAGACTGCCCAAACCGATCGAGCCGAGTGACCACCTTAAAATGGTGCTCGAGATGACCGAAGCTAATTATCAAAGAGTTGGCTTTGAGGAACCGTGGGTGGGTTACGTCGCATTCGATGATTTGCGACCCATTGGAGTTTGCGGATTCAAGTCGGCACCCAAAGATGGACGGGTCGAGATCGCGTACCATACTCTGCCGGGGCTCGAAGGAAGCGGCATCGCGACTTCGATGGCAAGCAAGCTGATCGAAATCGCCGAATCGGTTTCCAACGTTCCGACCGTGTTTGCGCAGACCTTGCCAGAGGAGAGTGCTT
>JBCBLJ010000876.1:0-3376 GCA_038520195.1 Planctomycetota bacterium | reverse complement strand
GTACCTGGAGGTTGCGACTGCAACATCTTGACCGACCCACCTTGAAGAACTGCGAGCGGTTCGTTCGACAACACTCACCGGCCGCCGAACCGTCCTCCTCCTCCCCCCCCATCAGCCTTGGAGCACTCTGTTTCGTGCGATCCCTCTTTCAGTTCCCGTTACGCCTCGCCGTGGGCTGGGGCATCTCGCCGCGCATTTTGAGCCTGCTCGCGATGACGATGCTGGTCATCTTACGTTTGTCGATCGGTTGGCATTTTCACAGTGAGGGTATCGAGAAATATCGCCAAGGCGATTGGGATGCCACGCCATTTTTCGCCAACGCACGAGGCCCGCTGGCGGATGAGTTCAAGAAACTCGTTTGGGATCGTGATGGAAAAAGCCGTCGCGACCTGATCTTTCACGAGTGGTGGCTTGCCAAATACAACGAGCGCGCGGCCGAGTATTTCAGTTTCACGGAGAAAGAAGAAGTCGAAGCGGAAGAACGGCTTCAGCAGCTGTTGGTCAACGTGCAATCGATTCTGGAGGAGTACGAGGATGACCTGCGGGAGTATGACCTCCGTGAACTGCGGATCGCCGAATTGAAGGGCACTCGCGATTGGGCGAACGTCGAGAGCCTTGCCGGCCAAATCAAGACGCTGGAAAGTGAGAATCAGGCAAAGCTCAAACCCGCGATGGCCGAAATCGATGAACTGTGGGACGCCTACGAACTGAGTATTAACGCTCTTGCGGCACCCAACCAGCAGGAAGAGTCGCCCGCCCTTCAGCTGCGACGTCCGCGGACCGAGCGAGTCGATACGAGCGTCATCAACCAGTACCTCCCCTTCTTCGATCTCGCCATCGGATGGTGCTTGTTGCTGGGGTTGTTCACGCCGGTTGCGGCGTTAGCCGCGGCTGTATTTCTCGGTTCTGTATTCTTGAGCCAGTACCCGCCCGGAACGGGGCCGACCAGTAGCAACTACCAGTTGATCGAAAGCATGGCCTGCCTTGTGATCGCATCAACCGGTGCCGGACGCTACGCAGGACTCGACTACTTCATCCATCTTTACATTCGCAGCTCCCAACAGCGGCAAGACTGATCCGCCGCGATCCACCCACCTACCAATCACGAGGATGCCGACATGGTCGACAAGCTATCCGCCGACGCCCGCGAAGTCGGGAAAAAGAATTTTGACGCCGCGGTCTCCAAATACTACGACGTCAATCGCCGCGATTTTATGCGTGGTCTCGTCGCAACTGGGGCCGCCGCCGGTGCAGGGCTTGGTGCGGCGTACTTTGGTTACGGTGCCGTCAAAGATCCCGTCCGCGTGGCAGTGATTGGAACCGGTGACGAAGGCAACGTGTTGATCGGCGGATGCAACCCGAACTACGTCGACGTGAAAGCCATCTGCGACATCCGTCCATTCAATGTCCATCGCGCTTTTCACGGCGACTGGAGCAGCAATTCGGCGATCCAACGTCGTCCCGGTTTAATGCGTGTTGCCGGCTACAAAGACGAAGCCGAAGCGAGACGCAACGTCAAGGTTTATGACGGCCGCACGACCGGCGGCATCATGGAGTGTTTGGATGACCCCGATATCGAAGCGGTGATCATCGCGCTTCCGCTTTGGCTGCATGCGCCCGTCGCGGCGTTGGCGATGGAGCGTAATTTGCACGTGCTGACTGAAAAGTTGATGGCGCACAACGTCGCACAATGCAAAGTCATGGGACGTATGGCGGCGGCGAGCAAGGACAAGAAGGGCTTTCCCATCCACCTCGCGACCGGCCACCAGCGTCACTACAACGTCAAGTACGAGGACGCGGTCAATCTCATCCGCTGGGGAATGCTGGGGCAGTTGCATCACATCCGTGCTCAGTGGCACCGCGGCAACCTGCCGGGGCGAGACAGCTGGGCGATGCCGATACCCGGTGGCGTTCCTGGTTCCGATTACGATCAAATCGCGAACGAAATTCAGGACATGCAGGACGAGATTCGGAATGCCAAGAAGGGTGCCGACATGTCGAAACTCGAAAAGAAACTCGCCCAGTGGCAAGCATGGGATGCCGATCAGGGCATCGAGCCACGTGACCACGGGTACCAGGACTTCGCGCGGGGCGATATGCGATTCTCGGCCGAAGAAGAATTGCACCGCTGGCGGCTGTTTGATCGCACCGGCGGCGGCTTGATGGCCGAACTGGGAAGCCACCAACTCGATGCCGTCAGCATCTTTCTGTCGTCGTTGCGCGACGACAACAAAAAGGTTCATCCCTTGTCGGTGCATGCCGTCGGTGGTCGTCACATCATGCCGCAAGACCGAGACGCCGGTGACCATATCTATTGCATGTTCGAATTCCCTGGACCGGAGTACTCCGAGACCTTTGATGTCGGCTACTACGATAAGTCCCGAAACTATCCAAAGGACAAGGGCATCGTGCCGGGATACGAGCAGGACCCCAATAAGAAGGTGGTCGTTAGCTACAGCACCATCAATGGAAACGGATTCGGTGGCTGGGGTGAAGTCGTCATGGGAACCAAAGGCACGTTGGTGCTCGACAAGGAAATCGACAGCTTGCTTTACAAGAGTAGCGACACCAGTAGCAAAGTCGGTGTGAAGAAAACATCGGCCGGTTACGCGCTCGACACTAGCGCATCGGGCGACTACTCCTCACCGATCGCCCAAGCCGACGGCTCGGGGCCGGTGAGCCGCGGATACCAGGAGGAAATCGAGCACTGGGCGTACTGCATTCGTAATCCCGATAAAGAAAACCATCCTCGCTGCTACCCCGAAGTCGCGATGGGCGATGCCGTCATCGCGCTCGGAGCGAACGTTGCGCTCAAGAATGCGGCAAGAGGTGAGGGCGGTTTCCTCAAGTATGAAGAGTCGTGGTTCGACATCGACAACGACGCGACGCCGGACGGCAGCGACGTCAAAGTCGAACAAGAGTACATGCTCAAGGATGTGACCTGATTCGACGTGGCCAAAGCCTTCCGTCTCCCAATCACCGTGCTCGATCTCGTCGGCAGTGACGCCGACGCGATCTTGCATAACCTGACGACCAACGACGTGCGGTCGCTTCAGGTAGATGCGTCTTGTGAAACGTTCCTGACGGACGTTCGCGGCAAAACACTAGCGCACGTGACCGCGTTTCGCACCGAAGATGGGTATCGACTCCTCGGTGCCGCCGGGCAAGCCGAGGCGATCGCGGTGCACGCCGACCGGTACACCATTCGTGAGGACGCCACGCCCACCGATCGTTCCGGCGACTTCCACGCGGCGGTGATTGCCGCCGACCAACGGGATTTCATCGATCGAATCGACGCGGACTTTTCCTACGAGGTTCCGTGGCTCGGCGACAATTCATTGCTCGTGCTCGCGAGTGATGCGGCGATGCTCGACGG
>JBCBLJ010001081.1:0-2205 GCA_038520195.1 Planctomycetota bacterium | reverse complement strand
CGATTCCAATCGGGTAACGTGGTGAAGAGCGTCGCCGCTTCGAACCGTCGTTCCGCCCCGACATACGCGAACCAATCGATGCACGTGAGTTCGCTCGCTGTTGCGATGCGTCACCCTCACGCCATCGCAACGAGCCAATATCTTCAACCCCAAAACAAATCGTCCGCGAACCGCGTGATCGCCGACGTTAGCCAGCAAGGAACGCTTCAGTGTTCCTCGGTGGCAAACTTCCGCTCGTCCGCGCTGGGCAAAGCGTCCCCCGCCGACGTCTTCACTTCTACGCCATCGCTTGTTCCCCGTAGCCACATCGCTCGGTTATACACCAATGCAACCGTCAGCACGGCAACCAGCCCAACGATGGCTACCGTTCCAAGAATCACCGCTCCGTCCGACATACCTCTACCCTTGCTTAATACGTCCTGCGAATTACTCATCTTCTCCGTTCCCGTTTGTTCCAGCGATCATCCGTCTGACCTTCTGGATCCCTTCCGTAGTCAGCTTGTACTTCTTGCGCGCCTGCCGACTTGTTCCGCTCTTACGTAGCTGGATTGCAAGTTGCGGCTTCTGGCTCATCAATCCGTCAAATGCCGTCGTAATGTTTTTCACGCCGTGACCTTGGTGCTTCAGTTCAGTGTTAATGCTCTGGCTCTCAAGATCGCTCTGGTTCTGCATGACCTGAAACCAATATGCCGTAACGAGGACTTTCTCCACGTCTGTGCTCGGCTTCGCCGCAGCCATCAACTCAGCCGCTGACTCAAAGTCGGACGGAGTTTCAGCATCAATTTCCTCAAACGTTCCGCCAATGCCACCGCCAGCGTTGCCGCCAGCCTTCCGCTTCGGCCTCACGCCACCAATTTCGACTCCATACTGGTCGATCTGCCATCGCACAATTCGGGCGATGGCGTCGTCGTCCAAACCCTGCAATGCCGTGGCGACCGCCTTCATCGCGTCAATTTCCGCGAACGGATCTCTGTTTTCCTCCGTCATTTCACTCCTCCGCTATTAACTCATGAACTCAAGTTGTGCATGAGTATAGCGGCAACCTCATGAGCATCAAGACTCTTTCGCTCAAGTTTCTCAAGAATTACAGGTGTCGATCCGTAACCCTTGGCACAGCAAGGGATTGGAGCCCACAATGCTGGCGAACAATTGCGTGAACCGGAGCGGCGAATCACGCGGTTTTTTCATGGACAGCGTGCCGTCGCCGCCCGGTTACGCTGGTCGTTCTGCCACTGACAAAACATGGACGACGAATACTGCTACGAACCGAGTTTTGCGGAAATCCCGACGGATGTCGGACAACGCTGGACGCTGCTTCGGGAGTTCGTCGCGAAATGGCATGGTCTCGATATACCGATTGTCCGCGATTGCGAACGGATTGCTTCACGACACGAGCAAGCAATTGGTCAGTCGCTAACATATCCCCTGCGTGAATGGGCCGCGTTTGGTCAAGGCCTTGTCGATTTGGATGCGTTCAATCGCGTGTTGCGCGACGAGTTTGACATTTCGCGAATTAGCCGGCTTAACGCGACCACACTGATGATCCAAGGTGAAGGGGATGTCTATTGGGGTATCGTGGATGCGAACGCTGACAGCCTCGATCCACCGGTTGAACATTTCTCGCGAGATTTTGACGCCGGACTCTGGCGTTTTACGGATCAGGCATCGTCATCGTTGACGAGTTTCGTGCTTTCGCACATGGCATACTTTTTGGGTACTGGTTTCGTTCGTACTCGTGACGTCGACGAACAGTTGATTTCCGAAATGCAAGACACGTTTCCGGTTTTCTCAGACTTCGACGGACTGTTGATCTTTGAAATGCCAAATCTGATTTCATTCGTCCGCCGCAGATCTGGTTACAATACCTTGATTGTGGCTCGAAGGAATTCGCTACCGAAGTCCGAGATGCCTGACTGCTTGCAGCGAATGCACCCATAGCAAAGGCAGAACCACGGGATGCAACGGAGCGGCGGTGGTCCGGTTCTCGGTGAGATCAATGTCAACTCCCGCCGCCCGCTGATCCCAAACGTTCGCGTTTGTGACCGACACCTGATCGCACCGCTCCTCCTTCGTGTTGCTTCGTGACCTTCGCGGTTCAGCACTTCAAGCTCGATTGATTGATGCGTGATCGACTCGGCAGACCAAGTCAAACCAACGCCCGCGAATCGCAGCACTGACAACCAACGCCTGACCTGCCGACTGCTG
>JBCBLJ010000273.1:0-9394 GCA_038520195.1 Planctomycetota bacterium | reverse complement strand
GTTGTCGCCGATCAACGGCAAGTACACTTCGTCGAGCAATCGGTTGCGGACGAAGCTCGTCAACACCCGTGGCTTGAACTCGTCGAGCCGCATGTCTTCGCGGGCTTCATCGACGAGCCGTGTTTTGGTTTCGTGCAAGCGGCGGAATCGTGGCACCACGTCTTCGGTGTAGTGTCCAACTCGGCGAAGCAATTCGTGGTAGTGAACGACCATGTTGCCTCGCTCGATACGGTCGTGGGACCCGACCAAGCCTTCAATCGGGGCAGCGACGCTGACTTCGGCGACCTGCATGCCGCCGATGCCTCCGCTGAAGATGATCCAAGACAGTTCATCGATGTAATCGGCCGGCGGGTCGGTTTGGTCTTCGTGCGGGTGGGATTGCAAGAAGGCCTCCGCCCAGTTGCGGGCAAGCACGAATGAACGGACCGGGTCGGATTCGTTGGATTTGAGTCCCGCAGCGAGCAACTTTTCTCGATCACTCTCTGGGACTGCGTCGCTAAACGTGCCGTACAGCGCCGCGGCGCGGGCACTCGCGGTGGTCTTGCGGCCCGGATGGACGAGTTGATCGAACAGGTAGTCTGCCATCGCGTCGGCCGTGACGCTGCGGTCGAACAGCGGCGACCAGACCTCTGCTTGTTCGCCCGCGAGTGCACTCAAACGCTCGCGGAACTCAACGGCCGGTTGGGCTTTTGGATAGGCCTTGGCGAGTTTGGCAAAGCCACCGATCCAATCGGTCATCGCCTTGCGGGTCTTCGGCACCAAGACTTTGTTGAACCACAACAAGGCCGCGACACGAACACTCGGTGCGTGCGAAAGCAGATCGACTTTGGCGTCGATGTCGATCAGTGCCTTGAGGATTGCGGCGGCATCGTGATCATGCACACCTTTGGAGTATCCCTCGTCAAAGCGTCCGCCGATCTGGGATTGGACCCAAGTCGCGTCGATCTCCGCGGGCTTCGCGATATCGCCGCGCTGTAACGCGGCGAACAAATCAACGGCGAGGAATTCCGCGCGATAGACATCGCGGTCTTCGCTCACCAACTCTTGGTCCCAAAGATCGCTCGCTTCTTGGAGCGCGTCATCCACGAGAGGTTGGAAGTACTGCGTCCCCGTCAGGTGCAAACACATCTCACCGGAGCGAAGGACGGTGGTCAAGTCGAGCGGCTGCGTATTGACCGCGAACTTGTGTCGTCCGAGTCGAATGATCTCGCCGCCGTCTTCATAAAGGTCTTGGCGGTCTTTGAGCTGACGAACCGAATCTTCGCGGATCGTCTTCATCCGGCTCTGCAGGTCTTCGACGCGGACGGCGTCGTCAAGTTCTTGCAGTTGTTCGACGATGTCGCGAACCTTTTCGACCATCAAGTCGCCGGCGAAGTAAGCCGCGATCTCGTCGGTCGATTCCATTTGACGGACGCGGTTGTCGATGCCTTTGAGGATCCGATCGGCGGCCGACGCGAGCGACTCGGCGCGGCGGTTTCGCTTTTCGACGAGCTGGACCTTGCGCGATTCGAACGCGGCGTACACTTCTTCGCGGCGTTCGGCGAGCTGACCGATAAAGTCGTCGAACTCCGCGAACTTGCCTTCGAGTTCTTCGAGCTGAACCATGACTTTGGTCAGGTACTCATCACATTTTTCCGGTGCGTCGCAAACGTCCAAGTATCCCGAAGTCGTTTGTTCGAGCAGCTTGAGCTGGGACGCAAACTCGGCGCGGCCTTCGACGCCGACCAGTTCGGTGGTTCGAGCTTTGAGTGCGCTCCGGACGCGGTTGACCGAGGCGAAGACATCACCGATCTCGTCGATGATTTCCGTTCGTTTGGTCGCGTCGTCGATACGCAGGTTGCTGACGGTCTCGGTCAACATTTCCAATTGCGATGCCGCCGCGTCGATCTCTTCTCCAAGTGACTTCGATTCGGCAACCGTCGCGACTTCGGCGACACGATCGTTGGCTACCGCGATCCGCTGGGTGTACGGATCGAGCGAACCGGGTGTCAGCAGGAAGTCGACACAGCGGCGGCTGAGGCGTTCGCTGCGTTCGGCCGTTTCGCTCTCGAGTTTTTCGACAACCTCTTCATCGACATACCGCAGTTCGCGAAGTCCGATCGCGTGGCCGCGTTGTTGCCGCAACTCAGCCAAAGAACTCACAAAGTCATCGATGTTCTCGAAGCGTCCTCGTTCAATCTTCTTGATCAGTTCTTCGATCGCCGATCGGACTTCACGCGTCCGCGTTTCGGTATCTCGCCGGACCCGAACGACCTTGTCGAATTCCTCGACGGCCGCGTTTGCGGTGTCACGGATTTTTTGAATCGGCTCGGAGAGCTGATGCGTTTCTTCTTTGTCAATCCAGAAGTAGCTATCCAGGACGTCCCCAGATTTCTTACCCAGATCGACGTAGAGGCCGTCGTAACTATCGTCCTTGTCGATCAGTTGCAGAATCTCGCTGCACTCGGCCATCCCCTGCACGATTTCCTTGTTGCCGATCTTGAACAGCAAGGAATCCGTTTGATTCTCGGGAACGTAGTCGGGGCCGGTGAAGGGCGTTTGCCAGATTTGGACCGCGTGGTGCTTCTGCGGCTCGTCCTGTCCACGGAAGCAAACCATTTCGCCGCGTTCAAAAAAGGTCTGGCCATGACAGACCAGCGGCGTATCGACGGTTTGGCTGATCAGGTTGTAGCGGAGCTGGACATAGGTGCCCGTCTCGGGCGCGTAGAACAGGTACAGGTAGTCTTCGCCGTTGGAGGCCGCGATCGTACGCTGATAGCGCATGTCCTTGAGGCCGGTTTCGAAACGTTTGAACTCGCCAGTTTGCAGGTAGTAGCCGCCGGGAAAGATCAGTCCGTGATCGCCGGGCAGCATCACGCAAGCGTCGGCGATTTCATCCAGCCGGATCGCCTTCTGGATCTTGCTGTTGTAGACCAGGAAGCGAATCTCATCCTCCTGGTACGGTTTCATCTTCAGCAGGACGAGGTTACCGAGAATCGCGTAATGGATCTCGGCGTCATCGAGGGTCTGGTCCGGGTTATCGACCGGTTCGGCGTAGATACCCTCACCGCTCCCGGTGTTGTTCTCGATCTTGATCGTCAAGTCGCCGCCGACGGTCTCCACAAACACGATGTCATCGATCGAGATGTGCGGGTGTTCTCCGTAGCGATGTTGGTCGCGAGTCGTTCGCGTCCAGCGAAACTCATGTTGCGCCGGCTCGCGGATCTCATGCTCGCTTCGATTGTCAACGTACTCAAGCGCCGTCGCGGTGACCCGCCACTTGAACGTCTTGATGTCGCGCTGTGTCTTCCCGACCTTAAACACCATGTGCAACATCGGTCCCGTGCGGAAGAACCGTAGGAACGTGGTGTTTTTGTAAAAGCGATACAGTTCCGAAAAGTCGTTGTGGAATCGTTCGTCGCCGATCAGCTGCAGCGTCGAACTGTGAAACTGGTTGTCCTCAAATCGGTAGACGGAGAACACATCGGCGAGCCCGATTTCCGTTTTTAGTCCGAACTGCACGTTGTAACCGAAGAGAAACTCGTCACCGACGGAGACCAGGTCTCGCGGCACGCAGTTGTGTTCGGTGGTGACGCGCTCGGTCGAGAGTAGCTTCGTCTCGATGTTGCCGAAAACATCGGCACGAGCCTCGTTCAGTTTGCCGAGTCGCTGCCGAAGATCATTCGACGCATCTCGCAATCGGGTGCGAAGGACTTCATAGGTCCCGGCGGCGAGCTGGGAGTCGGTCATGCGGTTGCTCCCACGAGTTGGACGTCACGATGCATGAGGGCGGTTGGGGCGTTTCCGTGCGGTTTGGTTCCAAAGCAGGAAACCCGCGTGGCGTCGATCAGGCCGCCAGGAACCGTGGCCAGTGCCAGCGATTCACACGGGAGGACGCGAGCGATTCAGCCTAGGTGTGTTGACCATTGCTCGAAGCGGTCGATCCAAGTAGTCGGCCGGCTTTCTGATCGGCGACGGCCGCGGAACCGGCCATCCCGAGCAAGCTCGTCAGCTGGGATTTTACATCTTCAGTCTTAGCCATTCCCATCATTTTGGCGATCAAGGCTGCGATGGAAAGGTCCTTCACGCCGTCGGTGTCCAGGTTGAACTGCCCGATCATCTTTTGCAACTGATCGCGGAAGTATTCCGCGTTGCCATCGAAGAACGTGTCCTTGATGTCCGTCGCGACTCGGCTGTTGTAGACAAATCGGTCGATCGCCTTGCCGCCCTTGACGGCCGACGTGATCTGGTCGAAGAACTCGCCGTCGCCGCCGACGATGTCGATGCGGGCAGCCTTGAGGGCTTCGCCCACCACACCGGCTTGGCTTTCGGCGATGCCACGCTGTGCGTCGATGGCCGCGATTTCGACATCCTTTTCTTTGTTGAGTTGCAGCTTGAATTCTTCGTGATCCTTTCCGACGCTGTCGAGCACCTTCATCGCTTCGGCCTTCTCCGTGATGCCGGTGGCTTCGCTGCGATACTTTTCCAGGTCGACGTTGGCTTCGGCCAAGCCTTGTTTCTCGACGGCGGTGGCTTTTGCCTCGATGCCTTTGGCTTCGGCAACGGCTTTCTTCTCCAGAACGGTCGCTTCGGCGAGGCCTTCTTTTTCGAGGCTGGTGGCTTTGGCTTCCTGGACGCGAGCTTCCGCAAGTCCCGTCGCGGCGGCTTGGGCCGCTTCGGCTTCGGCGAGCATCTTGGTCGCCGCGGTTTCACGTTCAGCGGCGTCCTTCTTGGCATCGGCCTCGATGCGGACTTTTTCGGCCAGCAATTCGCTGGCGTCTTTTTCAGCCTGAGCTTGTTTGGTTTGTCGGATCAGGTCTTCTTCGGCCTTCATTTCGGCCTGCGTGATCTGCACCTTCTTGAGACGTTCGGCCGTCGCGAAATCTTCGGTGTCCTTGATCCGCTCTTTCTCTTCGACGACCGCTCGCTCGACGGCGACCCGTTCGCGAATGACTTCCTGGATGTTTCGGTTCTCGATCTCGATCGCCTTTTCTTTTTCGACTTCGGCGATTCCAACGACCCGCAGACGCTCGGTGGCTTCCAAGTCACGGTCTCGGCTGACACGCTCGAGTTCGACGGCGTCGGTTTTTTCCTTGTTCCGCTGAGCGACAAGGACTTGGCGGTCTTTATTTTCGGTCGCGACGCCGAGTTCTTCTTCGGTTGAGATCCGGGCACGCTCGGATTCGAGTCGCTGCTCTTCCTGAACTTTCTTTGCAGAGGCTTGTTCGCGAGCGGCGATCTCGGCGATCTCACGTTTTTGCTTTTCAACGGCTTCGACCCGTTGGCGTTCCAGGGCGAGGATCGTTTCTTCGGCTTCGACGTCTTGCTTCTTGAGCGTCTTTTCCTTGTCGCGCGTGAACTGGTTTTCCTTGACCTTTTCGCCCGCGGTCAGCTCGGTGATCTTCTTGATACCCTCGGCATCGAGAATGTTGTTGGGCGAGAGTAACTCGATCGGGGTTTGCTCCAGGTAATCGATCGCCGCGTCGTCGAGACGGTAACCGTTGAGGTCGGTGCCGATGACCTTCAGGATTTCGTCTTTGAACTTGTCTCGTTCGTCATACAGTTCGACGAAGTCAAACTGTTTACCCACGGTCTTCAGTGCCTCAGAGAACTTGGCGTCGAAGAGCTCACGCAACGTATCCATTTCCGAACATCGTTTAGCTCCGATCGATGCCGCGACTTCTTTCATCTCTTCTTCGCTGCTATCGACGCGAATGAAGAAGGCGACCTTGATATCCGCTCGGATGTTGTCTTTACAGATAAGACCTTCGCTACCCTGTCGGCTGATTTCAAAACTCTTCAGCGAAAGGTCCATCAACTCGTAGCGATGGATCACCGGGACGACGAACATACCGCCACCGGTGACGACGTCCATCTTGCCCATTCCAGTCTTGACGATCGCCTTATCCGGGCCGACCACCATGAAGCACTTCTTGAACATGGAGACGGCAAGGAGCCCCGCAACCACGAGAAGCCCGAGCAGGATAAGGCCGATGCCGAGTGGACTTGTCCAAAAACTGCCGCCTTGCGCGAGCGGTAGGAACGACGATGTAATCACGATGCGTTCTCCGATAAGATTTCGGTGACGGTGTAAATGCGTTTGGAAGGGTCGAAGTCGATAATCCGCACTTCCGTTCCCTTTGGTATTTCCGTTCCATCCGTGCGGACGTTCAGCAGCAATGGGGCCGCATTCGTCCGAAACCTAGCTTGACCGTAAGAGGGGCCCGCATTGATAGACGAAATTTCGCAAGTTGCTCCGAGCAAACGGTCTTTCGTATAGCCGGGTTCGGGGTCGAACTTGCCGACGGCGGGCTGGGTCGCGAATTTCGTGGCGATCACCGCAAGCACGAGGTTGCGTACGGCGAGCAGCATCGACGGCAACCAACTCGGCGAGTAATGCTGAAAGTCAAACCAGTGCCAGACACAGTAGGACACCAGCCAGAAGAGCACGGTGAACGTCCCTGCCCAGATGACCATGGGCATTCGACCCACATTCGTCCAGCGAATCGTGCCGGCGAGCATTCCCGACAGGAAGCTAAAGCCGCTCGCCTGCGAGACTTCGATGTCCCCATCGGCGACGTCAAAGTCCACGGCATCCAAATCGGGGCTTCCAAGATCGATTGATGCGTCGACGTCCAAGTCGAGATCGACTTCGGGGGCATCGAAATTCAATTCGATCAGGCCCAGCAGTGCGATCAGCGTGTACAGAACCATGAGGCACACGAGGATCGACGCCGGCCACACCGGGCCGACGAACATGTGGGTGGCGAGTTCCGTGAGAGCCTGTTGCACGGTGATCATCCTACGAACGTGTCAGGTGAGTCGACGCCGACTCTGGGTAGCGTAGGGCATTTACGAGTGCATCATGGGGCGCGGTCACCTTCGGATTCTCGAATTTTTACCTCCGAATCGCGAGCATTCGCTGTCAAATCGCGACTATTGGTTGCCCGGCTGCGAGAAATCCCGGGCCCGAGCCAAGAGTGAGTGTCGATCGACAATCCCGATCAGTTTCCCCGAGTCGTCCACAACCGCGAAGTGTCGCTCCGACCTCGGCCTCATTATCAGTGACTCCAGAGTCGACTCGGGAGACAGAGGCTCCACATCGTGACGCGCGATCATCCCCGCCGGAGTCGTCGGATCGAGACTGTGTTGCAAAGCCTCGCTGACGTCTTCGGCCGACAACATCCCGGTGAAGATTTGACCGACACCGACCAACGGGATCGCGGGCATCGCGAATTGCGCGAACGCGTCGGGCAGTTCGATCAGGGGCGTATCCATCGAGAGTCGCGGCGGGGAAGGCGTCATCACCGTGCCCACAGTCAAGTGTCGGATCGGTTCGAGCCATTCGACGTGACGTCGTTCGGCGGTGCCGGCATAACCGATGAAGATCGCGATCAGGGCCAGCACCGGGTGTCGGTAGTAGACCGCCGCGATCAGCATCCCTATCGAACACAGAATGCCGACCATTGCGGCGACCCGCGTCGCGTTGCGGTAGCTGATGACCATCGCAAGTAAGCTGCGTAGCACCCGGCCTCCGTCCATCGGGAACGCTGGCACCATGTTGAACAACACCAACGCCGTGTTCACGACCAGCATCGAAAACAGAAAGCTCGTCAGAGACGGCGTACGTAAGGAGTCTTCCACGGTCGAAGTCGATTCGCTGCCGGGCCAAACACCCAATGGAATGACCGTTAGCAGCGCTAACAGCGCGCTGGCGAGGACGACATTGACGGCTGGGCCGGCGACGGCGACCAACAGCTCTTGCCATGGTACTCGAGGGATCTTCGCCAAGCGGGCGACGCCGCCGACTGGTAGTAGCGTAATATCGACGGTTTCAACGCCGAAACGACGCGCCGTCAAGGCGTGACCATACTCGTGGAGTGTCACGCAAAAGAACATGCCGCAGAGCAATAAGACACTGTACACCGATCCGACCAGACCATCCTGCCAACCTTCGTAAGCCACGTAGGCGACCAACAACGACAACGTCCAGTGGACGTACACGCCTATCCGAAAGTAAGTTCCAACCCAGAAACGTTTTTGCCACACGCGCTAACCGCACCTCCCGAACCCGTTACCGATCGTCATGTTACGCCACAAACTCATTCACCCTCAAATCTCATCCATCCTCGCCGCGTCCGGGCATCACAGTTCGATTCTGATTGCCGACGGCAACTATCCTGCCGCGAGCAAACGGGGACCGCGAGCCGAACTGGTCAGTTTGAACTTGATGCCCGGTGTTCCGACTTGCAATCAGGTGCTTGAAGCAGTGCTTTCGGCCATCCCCGTCGAAGCGATTCAAACGATGAAGACGGAGACCTCGGGCCCCTATGCACTCGATGGCGATCCTCCGGTGTGGGAAGACTATCGTCAAACCATTCAAAGTGAGGGACTGGACCTGCAATTGGAACCGATCGAAAAGTGGGACTTCTACAAGGCGGTTAGCACCGAGGATCATGTTTTGACGATTCAAACGGCGGACCAACAACGGTATGCGAATATCCTGCTGACCGTCGGCGTTCGGATGGACTAAGCCAAAACGCCGCAGGGTTGTTTTAACGCCAAAGCCACTGTCGAAATCCTTCGACGAGTTGCTCGTTGTAACCATAGCCCTGCCAAATCACGACGCCCAGCAACACAATCGCGATCAGCAACATGGAAACACCTCGGCGCGGCGACGCGGCTTTCGTTGATTCGGCCTGTTCGCGAAGATGCCCCAGAAGACTGTTCCAGAAGTTGACCGATGGAATGTGTTCAAACGATTCGATGGTCGCCGTGTCGATCCACGGATGCCCGACGATCCGTAGATGAACCTTGAGCGTTGGAAGGTGAACCGAAAGCGCTTCACGATCCCCTGTCGCATCGGCATCCAGCTTTAAAGCGGATGTCATTAGCGGCTGAAAGAGCTGTTCCGGCGTCCTTCCATAAGTCACCAGCTTTGGCTTCGCCGTCAGTGCGATCAGGGAGACCACCAACGAATAAAGCGTGAACAACGCAACCCAAACCCAAGGTCCGAAGAGTCCCGCGGCAGCTTTCGGGAAAAACAACTCACCGGGCCCGACGGCCACCAGACCCGCAATGGCAAATCCGAGCGCCGCGATGTCTCGGCCACCAGTGGTGACCAGGACTCGGCCGCTGAGACGAAGGGTGCTCAGCTGCAAAAGATGTGCGATCAGCGGCAACAATGCGATGAGCACAAAGATGGGTTCGACGTACATGAGCATCGTTGGCAGGGGATGTCGGCCTTGGCGACACGCAGCCTATCAGGCGGTTGTCCACCCAGCCATCGGCCGATCGAGATGATGATTCCGCAGAATCATTAGACCTTGTCAGAGTTGTTCGCCGGGAACCCATTGAAAAGCCTGAATTTTGCCGATTCCGTAGCACAGACTAACTCTGGAGCCAAATGCCCGCC
>JBCBLJ010000558.1:0-5716 GCA_038520195.1 Planctomycetota bacterium | reverse complement strand
AGGCATCTTCACGCAAACAAGAGCCACGAGATGCCTTCACCGATTCTCGCCGCGACCGATCCCAAACACAAGTCCGAGGATCGCCATCAAGATGCCAAAGATGACCGCGTCGTTGGCGATCAGCGTTGACGTCTCGGCGACTTCGGCTTTGGTGGCGGGATCGGTCGCGGCGAGAATCGGTGAAGGCATCTCGTGGCTCTTGTTTGCGTGAAGATGCCTCCGATCGTAGGACACCGGCGGAAGGATTCCTAGCTGCCCAACTCAACGAATCTCGGCCGCATCGTCCTCGCGTCGATCGCATCTCGCGCTCAATCCTCCGCCGCGGGCTCCAGCAATTCCAGACCCAGCGACACCCCCTTCTTGGTCGCTGGGACACCGACCGCCATCCATTCGGGTTCAGGCGCGTCCAGGAGGTAGTGGTCGAAGAACTGTTGCATCCGAATCGTAAAGTCCTTTTGACTTTCCTGTTCGACGACCCAGTGCGGTTGCCCGTTGTAATTCAACAACCACGACGGACGCTCCAAACGACGCATCGCGACGAACAATTCGATGCCCTGATACCAAGGCACCGCGCCGTCTTCGTCGTTGTGCAGGATCAACAACGGCGTGTGGATCTTATCGGCGAAGAACAATGGTGAATTGTCGATGTATTTGTCACGGACTTTCCAAAGGTCGTCGCCGATTCGACTCTGCTCGCGTTCATATTGGAACATACGGCTTCGTCCCGAACCCCAGCGGATTCCTCCGTAAGCGCTCGTCATGTTACTGACCGGGGCGCCGGCTTCGGCGCAAGCGAATCGGTCCGTTTGGGTCACGATGTAGGCGGCTTGGTATCCGCCCCAGCTATGTCCCTGCATCCCAATCTTGGCTTCGTTCACAAACCCCATGTCGACAACGTGGTCGACTCCGGAAAGCACGCTGTCGACAGCGGACTGCCCTGGTTCTCCGGTGCGGTACGGGATATCGGGCACGAAGACGAGGTAGCCTCGGCTGACGTAGAAGCTGAAGTTGATGACTGAGCGACTGGGGGCCGGAACATAGTGGGTATGCAAGTTGTCAGATCGCCGCTCGTAGAAGTACACCATCATGGGATACTCCTTTTCGGAATCGAAGCCATCGGGCGTGTAGAGCATGCCCGACAACGGTTCTCCATTCGGGGCCATCCACGAAACGAGCTTCACGTCGCCCCAGCGGTACTCCTTTTGCTGTGGATTGAGGTCGGTCAGACGGTGAATCTTTTGAAAGCTTGTGGTGCTGCTCCAGAGATCCGGGTACCTGCGAAACGTGCTCCGCGTGAAGACAACACGGTTGCCGTTCTCCGCTTTCACGAGGGAGCTAAGTCTCTCGTCGAGTTCGATCAGGCGTTTCGGCTCTTGTGCCACGTTCAGCTTGTTGGATTCGATCCGATAAAAGCCACTCGCCTTCGTTTCCAAATTGAACGAAGAGAGGAAAACGGCGTCTTCGGCGTCTAGGAAGGGCGTTTTCGACTGCAACCGCAGGATGCGAAAACGCGTATTCGTTTTTCGGCCGAGCCCGCCAGTGACGCAAATGGGCTCTTTGACGCCCGTCGGATCGAGGCTCCAAATGTCGTACCGATCGTAGACCAGCAGCGCCTTGTCGCCTTTGAGCCAACCGGCGGCCCCATAGGGCGGCGCGAGCCGAGGGCGATCTTCCAGTTCATTCTGAAGCGCGACGCGGATTCCTGCGCTGACTTGATGGTGCTCCTTTGGCGAGGACGTCGCAAAGCAGTACCAATGTCGTTGCTCCGGATCAAACCAACAGGCAAACCGCCCGGTCGGTGAAAGACTGACAAAGCTCCGATTGCCTTCGAGCACGCGGGTGCGCTTTCCCGAGTGTTGGTGAATTAAGTAGACGTCCTGGAAGCCTGGGCTGACCCAGGAACGTTGCGTTCGATACGGGACTTCGGAATTCGCGACGGCGAACGGCAGGCTTGCTTCTCTCGACACCGAAACTTCTGGTACCGCCGGTGTTTCGAGTTGCACCGCTTTGCCGGTCTTCAACTCGTACGACACGAGGTATTGTCGTTCTCGATCTCTCCTTGCGCGGAGCAATTGCTCAGGCTGCAGATAGGGATCACGCCAGTGCCAGACATCGAGTTTCACCTTCAGTTCCTCCGGCGCCTTTTCTTCATTGCGTTTGCGCACAACGTCGTCCGGAATCGGTGCTGTGTGAAAGTAGAGTCGACGACCATCCTTGGAAAAGAAGGGAGTTGTCTTTGGCGAGATCCACCAGTCTTTGGGCGTCGCAGCGGTCGTTTCTGAAGCTACTCTTTTTGCCTTGGCGTCGCCGTGTTTCCAAAGGTAGACCGACCAGGAGGGCGTCTCTTCGTCGTAGTCCTCGTGATTGGAGACCAGACCGATTGATTTTCCGTCCTCGCTGAATGCCAGGCTCTTGTACTGTCCGTGGCCCGAGAGGATGCGTCGAATTTTCTTGCTGGGCAAATCCACGACCGAGACCCCGTCGCCGATCGATTCGGCGTCGGATTCACCGGACGGCTTCGGCGCCGAGCTGACAAATGCGAGCCTCGAGCCGTCCTTCGCGAAGGCGTAGCGAATGACGTGTGGGAAACTCATCGTGCTGCCGTCATTGAGGTCGCGAAGCACGAGCGTCGTACCGATTTCTTTCTTTTTATCCTCGCCTTTCTTCTTCTTTTCGTCGTCAGAAGGCTCTTTCTCGGCCTCTTCGGATTCGGCGGCGCGCTTCTGGGGCTCCGCGATCTCCGGTGTTCGCTTCTTTAGTTTTTGTGGCTTCGCGATATTCTCAAGACCACCTGCAGTGACCGAGTAGGTTTCTCTGCTCTTGGAGGACTGCTTTTGAAATGCGTCCGCCTCGATTGCTTTCTCGAGCAAGTAGGCAAGCCAGCGACCGTTTTCGTCCGGTAACTGAAACGAACGGACCCGTTCAACGCGGTCGAGGTTTCCCGATTTCAGGTCGAGGATCGCGAGCGACGTTCGCTCGTATTGCTCAAACTTGTCCTTCAGCTTTTCCAGTTTTTCCACTCGCGCCGGATCGGGCGAGAGTCTCACTACGACGTGTTTGCCGCCGTAGGTGAACCGTGGGCCCGAGGGACGCTCGAGGGTGTAATGCGTCGTTCCGTCGAGATCGCGTAGATGCAAAATGGACGGAGCATCTTCTGCTCGAGGGTCAACGACGTAGCTGAGCCAGCGTCCGTCGTGGGAGAGGGATGGGCGTTGAAGATCGCTCCATCGGTCGTAGCTCTCGTGGTCGAGGGGCTTCTTGCTGAGCCAGTCGGTTTGACCCGAAACGGTGCAGCTGGTGGCCAGAAGGAACAGGCAAGTGAGAGCGGTCGTGCGTTGCGGCATGGTTTGCGGCGGCCAACGTTGGTGGGAGTCAACTTGTAGGGGACTCAATCTAGTTTGAAAGCGAGGTGACACAATTGTTCGTTTGCCGGATCTGATCAAGAGGCGTTGCGACGGGACACCGCCGCGGATTGGTTGCGTTACGATGGTGTCGCCTCAGTTGGGAAATGGAAATTGACGAAGCGAATCGCACTCTTCGGCGGCCCGATCGCCGCCTGTTTAGCGGGCATCGCGCTCCTGTTGGGCGGAGGGACGTCCGCGGCAGCGTGGACCGCCGCTGTCGTGGTGCTATGTGCCACTTGGTGGGTCTTTGAGCCGATTCCGATACCTGTCACGTCGCTGATCCCACTCGCCGTGTTTCCGCTGGTCGGCGTCCTTTCCACCGCACAAGTCGGTCAAGCGTACGGACACTGGCTCGTGCTTCTAATGATGGGCGGTTTCATGTTGTCGGTCGCGATGGAGCGTAGCAACACGCATCGGCGAATCGCGTTGACGATGGTGAATTGGTTTGGCGGTGGCGGCGGTCGGGGGCTGGTCTTCGGTTTCATGGCGGCGGCGGCGACGTTGAGCATGTGGATTTCGAACGCGGCCACAACGCTGATGCTGTTGCCGATCGCAATGGCGGTGGTCGCAAAGAGCAACGATCCACGTTTGAGAGTCAGCCTGCTGCTCGGGATTGCCTACGCGGCCAGCATCGGAGGGATCGGGACCCCGATCGGTACGCCACCCAACTTGGTCTTCATGCGCGAGTATGCCAAGGTTCTGCAGGACGGCGATCCAGGTTTACAAACGGATGCCGACGGTGCTGCATCAGCAGAGGCTGCCGTTGACACCGAACCTGCGCCGCTCGGCGACGCGAGTCTCGAGGTCGTCGCGGACGAAGCCGCCCGCGCCCTATCGAACACGCAACCGCCGACGTTCTTGGAGTGGATGAGTTGGTCGCTTCCGATCGCATTGATCATGCTCCCGATCACCGGCTTTTGGTTGACCCGCAATCTCAAAACGACGTCCAAGATTGAGTTGCCGGAGGTCGGCCGCTGGCGGACCGAGGAGGTGCGGACGCTTACGGTCTTCGCCGTGACGGCTTTGCTATGGATGACTCGCGCGGATCCGCTGGGCGGTTGGAGCGGTTGGCTTGGGCTGGAGGTGAAGGACTCGAGTATTGCGTTGCTTTCCGTTGTCGCGATGTTTCTGATCCCGAACGGAAACAAGGACGGCGAGAAGCTTCTGGATTGGGAGAGTGCCGTAAAAATACCGTGGGGAATTCTGATCCTTTACGGCGGCGGGATCGCGATCGCGCAGGCGTTTGAGGAATCCGGATTGAATCAAACGATCGGTGAGCAGTTTCGGGCGCTCGCGGAAGTTCCCGTCGTGATCATGATCGTCGCCACCTGTCTCTTCGTGACCTTTCTAACCGAAGTGACGAGCAATTCTGCGACAGCAAATTTGCTGATGCCGATCATGGGGCTGGCGGCCGTCAACGCGGGGATTGAGGCGCGGGTGCTGATGGTGCCCGCCACCATCAGTTGCAGCTTCGCGTTCATGTTGCCGGTGGCGACGCCGCCCAACGCGATTGTGTTCGGAGGATCCGACGACCTGACGATCAAGCAGATGGCACGCGAAGGTCTTGCGTTGAATCTGGTCGGCGTCGTCGTGGTGTCGGCCGTCTGTCTCTGGCTGTTTACCTGAAGGACAATCGACTCATGCCCCGCGTGAGTCAACGAACCGAATGCCGCGTGTCACCAAGGGTGCCCACGATCGGTTGATCGACAAGTTCCCGTATCATCGCGTTAAGGCCTCGAACCAGGTTCTTGGTCCCGGCGCTGTGGCGGCTTCGGCGTTTCTTTTCGGGACGGTTGCTCCGCCGGGCGTCGTTCGGTCGCACGCCGGGGCACGCGTTTGGGTGGATCCGTTGATCCGGTGCCACCAAGCGTGGCGGGACGTTCTTCGGCGGGACTCACCGCAATCGGAGTTTGATCGGTGGATCGAGCGGTACCTTCCGTCGGCGGTGTCGCATCTGAAGCGCGTCGGCCTCGACCCTGTAAGTGGTCGGTCCAGCGCCGCCGACCCCGAGACTGAGTGGGGCCAGGAGCCACGAGGAACACGGTGCCGAGTCCAAAGACGAGGCCCGCCATGCTCGCGCCGACGGTCAACTTGGAGGTCCCAAGCCCGATCGGATTGTCAGAGACTTGTGGTGGGCCGAGCTGCGCGACCAAGTTTGTGGAGAGGGCCGCCGATCGACTCGCTTTGGCGTCGGCCAACCGTTGTTCGGCTTCAGCGAGCTGCGTGGTGCGCTGTGTCAGCTCGGAATCGATTTTCGCATACATCGTCCGCGCTTCAGCGAGGGACGCCAGTTTGTCGGAAAGCTCGTTGGT
>JBCBLJ010000805.1:0-3838 GCA_038520195.1 Planctomycetota bacterium | reverse complement strand
TTTGATCCAGCGTTCGGCTCGTCGGAAAGTGGTCGTCTTCCCACGCGGAACGAAATAGCTCGGCACGTGTGACGACTTCTCCGGACCTTGATTGGAGTGTCTGCAGGATCAATAACTCGCGTCTCGTCAGCGAGACCGGTTCGCCCCCGCGACGCGCCCGCAGCTCACGTGGAGTGATCTCGAGATCGTTCATTTGGAACGGCTCGTCGGAGAACTCGGGTGCTTCATCGTCTGCGGATCGTTCGAGACTCCGTCTCGCCACCGCTCGGATGCGTGCGACGACCTCTTTGGTCCCGAACGGCTTGACAATGTAATCATCGCCGCCGAGTTCCAGGCCAACGACCTTGTCGATCTCCTCCGCCTTCGCGGTGATGAACAAGATCGGCATCGTCGGCGATTCGCCGCGAAAGTATTTGCACAAGTCATACCCGCTCAAGCCCGGCATCATCACGTCCAAACACGCCATGTCGGGAGGAGACGCGTCGAACAGGTCTTTCGCGTGTCGTCCGTCGCCTGCCTCGGTAACGTCGTAACCCTCGTTGCGAAGAACTTCTGCCAGGGCCGACCGCGTGTTCGGGTCATCTTCGGCGATCAAGATACGATGCGGCATTAGGAATCTCTCCTGTCTTCGAGCCCGCTGTCGACGGGAACGGTGAGTTCGAATCCGGCCCCACCGTGGTCGGAGTGTTTCATCAGTCGTAAATCGGCACCATGGCGCACAGCGGCACGACGGGCGATGGTGAGTCCGATCCCGGTTCCGCTCGGGGCGCTGATCGAGTCGTCCAGACGAATGAACGGTCGGAAGACTCGGTCCGCGTGCATCGGCTTGATCCCTGGCCCATCGTCTTCAACGCAAAAGCGCAACGCTCGATTGTCATGGGTGAGTTCACAGTTGACCCAACATCCGCCTCCTGACGGCACGTACTTTTCAACGTTACTGAGCAAGTTGACGAGCACCATTTCGATCACATCGGGATCAAGTCGTTGCGACGTCGTAACATCACAGCGGAGATTCAATGTCAGACCCGCAGCGGCAAAGCTCGGTTCAAATTGAGCCGTGATCTTTTCAAGCAGTTCGAGGATGTCGGTCTCCTGTAGGCGGACGCCGACCGGCCGTCCGGTCGGCCGAATCATTTCCAAAACACCGGAGACAAGCCGTTGTAGGCGGCGGCTCTCGTGGTCAATCACGGTCAACCGCTTCGAGAGTTTATCCTTGGTTTCGCATGACTCGATACCGTTTAAGTCGCCCTCCGCGAGTTCCGTGTAGAGACGAATGTTCGTGAGCGGTGTCCGCAGTTCATGTGAAACCTGCCCCGCAAAACTGACGCGACTTTTGGCGTTTTGAATCTGACGCTGAACGGTTGTCAGGACGTAGGCACCGATCGACAACAGCACAACGCCTACTCCGCCGAGCGAGACTACCATCGTCAGTTGTCCTCCGCTCGGTACCAGTTTGGCATCGGAGTACAGTCGCAATTCCCAACTCGACAACGGTGAAGACAGTGGTTTCTGAACAAGCAGGTTGGCGTCATCGAGCTTGTCATCGCCCCAGCGATAAATCAAACGATTGGTCTCATCGAATAAAGCGATCGTCGGGAAGTCGGTGGGTGTGTCATTGTTTTTCGGTTGAGTGTCATCGGGGAGTACTGCGATGACGTCGGCCATCCAGCGGCTTCGCTCGAGCAGGATGCCGATCGACGAACCGTCGCTGCGCCCTCGCCAAAAAATGACCTGGGCACCGTCGCCCATGTACCAGGGTTGCCAGGCCCAGCGTTCGGACCACTGCACCGGTTGGGAGTCAACTTGCTGTGCCGGTAAGTTCGCCGACTGCAGTGGTGATCGTTGTTGCGGTGAGGGCTGTTGAGGTGACGCTTTCGAAGTCTTGGCAGTGACATTCTCCTCGCGTCCCAGCGGTCGGGCGTCGATCATCGCCGGTAACGCCGCGCCCACTTCGATCGCATCGATGCCGACCAAGTCACCGGCACCGGGGTAAGCAATTCGCCCCTCGCGATCGACAACGATCCCTTGGCGAACGATCGGGTCGCCGCGGCGCATCTCACGCAGAATCCCAATCGGATCATCGTTCGAGGCCGTCAGTACTTCGTTAACGCACTCGGCGTAGTCTTGGAATTGACCACTTACACGTTGGTCGGCGTTGAACAACTGTGTCGCCAACAACGCCGACAAATTCTCTCTCGCCTCACGACGACTCGACTGCACCGCATTCGCACTCAACCAACCCAGCAGCACCAGCGGTGCCGCGACGAGAAGGAGGAGTGCGAGGAGCAGGCCACGTGGCATGAATCACCGTCGGTTGTCACCGGATTTTTGGTCGTCGGACTTCAGACTGCCGCTCGACTTGGAATTGTCCTTTTCGCCGGGCTTTGAATCGTTGACGCGAATGCTCTGCTGAGCTGCATTCTTCACCTGTTCGGCCCGCATCGACTTTCTCGACTTGATCCACTTCGATGGGTCTTCGATCGTTTCCGACTGAGCGCGATTCATTTTCACGTTCCGCAACAATTCATCGATGAGCCCCTGCTTCAATGATCCCCTGTAGGTGTCATTGATCTGCTGCAGTTGCACAGCGTTTCCGCTCAACAACGATTTGGCTTCTTCGATTCGGCCGGCATCACGGAGTGCCGTCGCTTGGAAGTTCTTTTCGTTGGCGCACTGCAGTTGGCAGAACGCAAATGTCTCGGGGTCGCGCGCGTTGACCACCGTTTTCTGATCTTGGTCGAAGCGAACCTCGACGGCGCTGGTCAGTTTGTCGGTCGTCTTGCTGATCAGGTTCTGATATTCAACCGCGACGTCGGCCATTGGACGAGAGGAACCATGTGCGCCCTTGTCCACCTCGACTTCGACCACGAAGTACCGTTGTTGTCGCGAGTACAACTGAGCCAATGGAATCGAGATGTCCTGTCCGCTGATATCGGCTTTCGTGTTGAGGACACGGACGGGTCGGATTCCGTCGCCGATTTTGATGCGGATCGAAAAATCACTCGCGACCACGCTCATCAGGTCGTTGAATTCCCGGCGAAAGACCGCGACCAGATCGTCGGCTTGTTCGACAAACAAGTGGTTCCCAGTGCCCGCCAAAGCCAAGCGACTCATCAAGTCTTCGTTGTATCCCAGTCCGAGCCCCAGTGTACTGACGCTGATGCCTTCTTTGACCAACGAGGCGCCGAGTCGTTCAAGCTCGCGCGGGCTCTTTGGGCCGACATTGGCTTGCCCATCGGAAAGCAGGATGACTCGATTGACCGACTCGCTGTCGATGAACTTGCGGACTTCCGAAGCCCCTTTGCTGACGCCCGCGAACAGAGCGGTGCTCCCTTGCGCCTGGACCGAGCGAATCTTCGCGATAATCGACTCGCGATCCGTTGCCTTGGTGGCCGGCACCAAAACTTCGGCCGAGTCGGCGTAGAGGATCACGGAGACGATGTCGTCATCGCGGAGCATCCGGACCGCTTCGATCGCGGCATTTTGAGCCTGGACGATCTTTTGCCCGCCCATCGAACCGCTCTTGTCGATCACAATCGCGGTGTTGACCGGCGGACGCTCCGCCGCACTGGGGACTTCGAATCCTGTGAGCGAAATGCGGACGTAGTTCGTCGCTTTCTCGCCCGACATCATCACCGGATCGGAGACGCCGACATCGAGGACCAGTTGCTCGGCTTGAGCGGAATTCAAAGCGGCGACAGCCAACAAACATGCCGCGATCACGCCCGGCGATCTTCTCCAATGCATCGCATTCATTTTGGGTTCCCTTTAGAACGGGTGAAAACGGATGCTGCGGCCGGAGACGAAATGATCGCCGAAAAGCCGGACTCGCAGTCCA
>JBCBLJ010000523.1:0-6007 GCA_038520195.1 Planctomycetota bacterium | reverse complement strand
TCGGAGATAAATCAGACCTACACGACCTCGGCGGAGGTCACTGGTTATGGAACGGTCGACGGCGGTGCCAACCATGCGATCGGCCTTGCGGCCGGAACGTTGGTCGATGACGCTTCAGTCGACGTTCTCAACGTCGCCCTCAGCAAATCCATCGTCGCCACCAGCGAAGCCCATACCGGCTTTGTCTCCGGGATCGAGCGCGTCGCCATTGGAGAGATCGTCCGATATCGATTGGTGACCGAGATACCCGAGGGCACACTGGCCGATACCATCATTCGCGAAAGACTGCGGAATGGCCTGATGTTTCTCGACGATGGGACCGCGACGATCGCTTTCGTCTCCAACAACGGAATCGTGTCGACCAACGGCGCCGCGGGACTTTCGGTCGCTCTGGGAACCCCCGCAAATGTCGTTGGTAATTCCGTTGTCGCGCCGACGTTTTTGCTGGACGACGTGAACGTCGGCTCGAGTGCAAGTCTTTCCAATGATGTCGATAACTTCAACAACGGAACCGACGCCTTCTTCAAGCTCGGGACGATCGTCAACAACGACAACGACGCGGACGCCGAATTCGTGGTGATCGAGTTCAACGCACTCGTGGTGAACAATGCGGCGAACGATCGCAACGACTTGCTTCGCAACGATTTTCAAGTCTCCATTGACCCCAACGGCCCTGGAGGCGGGCGACGAACACTCCGCACCAGCAACCAAGCCAATGTCCGCGTCGTGGAGCCGCGTATCGACAATCTCTCGATCAACGCGAGTCCGACGGGCGCCGATGCGGGGGACATCGTCGACTACACCATCGCGTTCAACAATGACGGCGGGTCGACGTTCGCGACCGCTTTCGACGCACGTTTGCAAAGCACGCTGCCGCCGGAACTCTCACTGCTCCTGGGAACGATCAATGTGATGTCCTCCGGTACCGTGGTCGGCGTCACGAATAACTCGGCAGGCAACAACCTAGACATCCAATTCGACGAGATCGCAGCCGGCGCTTCGGTCACGGTTACCTTTCAAGCCACGTTATCGTCTGCCGTAGAACCGGAGGAGACTCTCAGCACGCCGACCTCCATCACGTACACCAGTTTGCCGGGGACGGGAACGCCGAACGGCATCGTCAATACGACCGGTAGTTCGACGCCATCGGGCTCGGGACTACTGACCGGCGAACGAGACGGCTCCGGCGGCGTCAACGATTACCGGGATACGGATTCGGCGGAAGTGACCGTCTTTTCTCCGACTCTGGACAAGACCCTGGTGAGCACCTCGGTGATCAACGCGACCAACGGCGTGGCCGAGGCGACGATTGGAGAACTTGTCACGTATCAGTTGGTGCTGGGGATTCCGGAAGGCACAATGGACGGCGCCTTTGTCGTCGACAACTTGGCGGCCGGGCTCGCCTTTGTCAGCCTCGACTCGGTCGTTTTCGATGGCGACATCGCGACGGATCGGTTGGCCCCCGTAAGCGCCGCGGTAACCGGTCAGCAGCTTCGTTTTGATCTCGGCAACCTGCTTAACTCAGCCAGCGACACGAACGCCGAGACGATCACGTTGCGCTACACCGCGCGGGTTGACAATGTCGCCGGCAACCAAGGAGAGGCCGCGGGAACGACTCTGCCCAACTCGGCAGTTCTGAATTGGGACCTCGATGGCACGACTCGTTCCACCCCATCGGATTCCGTGACCGTCACGGTGATCGAACCCGACCTCGAGCTTCTCTACTCGGTCAGTCCCGACCCGGTGGATGCGGGTGACACGTTGACGTTCCAGCTTGTGGTTCGACACGCAGTGGGAAGCGACACCGATGCATACGACGTGACATTGTCAGAGGTGTTCGATTCAGAACTCGGCAACATCACGATCGTTTCGGCAACCCACAGTGCCTCGGGTGACGTATCAGGCGATTTCTCATTCACGGCGGGGACGAATACCGTCGCGACGAATAACGCCAACGGTTTTGATCTCGGACTGGGTGAAACGCTCACCCTGATTGTCAGCGCGAACGTCAATCAGATCGCAAATCCCGCAGCGACGCTATCCGGAAATGCGGACGTCAGATGGACCAGTCTCGATGGCGCGGTTGGCGGGGAAAGAACGGGCGTCGGTGCTGTGGATGATTACCGAGACACGGCCGTCGCATCGGTGACGGTCATCCAGCCCACCATCACAAAGACACTGACCGGGACATCGATCAACGTCGCGGCCAACGACAACACCGAAGTGGTCATCGGCGAAATGCTTCAGTACACGGTGACCGTGGTTTTGCCGGAGTCGACGATGGATCTCGCTCAGATCAATGACACACTCGGCGCCGGACTCGCCTTTGTTTCCCTCGACAGCGTGCGCGTTTTGAGCGGCGGGGCGCCAACGGCGTTAGTCACCAGTTCGCTCGGTTCGTTCGGCAACACGGCACTCTTCGACCCACTGGTCTCAGGGCAGAACTTGACCTTCAGCCTTGGTCAGATCGTGAATGCCGACAATGCGAATTCCGATCTCGAAGTCCTGGAGATCACCTACACAGTCCGAGCCGAGAACACGGCGACGAACCAGCAGGGAACCACGCTTGATAACCGAGCCAACTACTCCTGGAACCAGGGCGGTACGCCACGTTCGACTGCGGATGCCACCGCGGCGAGCGTGACGGTGCTGGAACCGACGCTTCAGATCGACCACTCGATCAGCCCCGGTGCGGGCGACGCCTTTGACACCGTGACCTATACCTCCACTATCAATCACACCGGCACCAGCGACGCCGATGCCTTCGATACCACGTACTCGGCAACCTTCTCACCCGATCTCACCGTTGGATCCTTCTCGGTGGTGGACTCCAATCTGACCGACCTTACCTCGCGATTTGAGTTGGTGGCCGGCAACGTGTTGCGAACTCGAGTGGGGCAGTCGTTTGACATCGGGTTGACCGAAAGCGTGACGGTCCAGTTGACGGGAACGATCGACGCCGATGTTCAGCCGAACGACGTCTTGGACAGCGACGCCGCAATCGCTTGGACTAGTCTGGATGGCGCAAGCGTCCAAGAACGTGACGGGAGCGATGGTGCACCCACGAGCGGATCAGCCCCGCTCAACAACTATTCGGCGTCCGATGGTGAGGCTTTCACCGTGAGTGCCGTGACGTTGTCCAAGTCCTTGGTCGGGACCAGCGTGAACGACGCATCCAACGCAAACGACGAAGTGGTCATCGGAGAACTCGTCCAGTACGAGCTTGTCGTCGAGCTTCCGGAGGGTCAAACCAACGGCACGCTCATTTTGGATTCGATGGACGTCGGCCTCGAGTTTGTGTCACTGATTTCCGTTGTCGGCTCCGGCGGCGTGTCTTCGACGATCGACGCCTTCGGCAATACAGGCTCGTTCGCACCTTCGATTTCGGGCGATGGAAGAACGACCCCGCAGACGTTGACGTTCGATCTCGGTGACCTTACCAACGCCAACGCTGACAACGGAGTCAATGAAACCGTCACTCTGACGTACTCGGCCCGCGTCACGAATATTGCCGGCAACACATCGAACGGTTCGGCAACGGGAGTGATCTTGGATGAGGTTGCCCAATTGCAATACAACCATCGGGGCACGACGGAGACAACGCCGACGGTGACGGCAGCAAACGTCGAAGTCATTGAGCCTCAACTGGAGGTGCGTCTTTCGGTGGATGACCCAACACCACACCTTGGCCAAGTGGTTCAGTACACCATCACAATCGATCACGCCGCTGGGAGCAATGCGAGCGCCCACGATTTGCGACTCACCAACGTCCTGCCGACGGGATTGACCCTGATCGGTTCGCCAACGGTGACCGGAGGCACGGTCGGAACTTCCATTCCAACGACCAATGGATTTGATCTGTTTTTCGACACTCTCAGAGTAACGGACAGTGTCACGGTCCAATACAACGCCCAGGTGACCAGCGACCTTTCGGCGATTGGAAGCAATCTGCAAACCGACCCCGCGATCACGTGGACCTCATTGCCCGACGGCATCGCCTTCGGAGTGAACGACGAGCGTGACGGAGACTCAGGTAACGGCGGCGAAGACGACTACGACGACGCCGACTCGCTGACAGTTCGCGTCACTCACCCGCTCGTCGAAGTGACACAGACCACGGTCGGAACGGACGTCTCAAGTTTCGGCAATCAGGGTAACTTTGAGATCACCTACGATCTCACGGTCACCAGTACGGGTAATGATCCGTTGACGGCCGTCAATCTGACCGAAGATTTCCGCGATCTGTTCGGGACCGGATTCGTTGGGATCGTCGGAACACCGGTGATCACGTCGAGCAGCGCTGACGACGATATCGAATTGAACGCGAACTATGACGGCGGACTGACTGATTCGAACCTCATCGACAACAGCGCCGGAAACACGAATCGACTGCAGCAAGGGGAGTCCTTCACCGTTCGATTGACGGTCCAGGTCGATCCGGACGCGGCGGGTGCGAATCTGACCGACGGTAATTTTGTGGGCCAAGCGAGCGCGTCGTCGGTGGGCGAGGACTCGGGGCAAATCGCGGTCGACCTTAGCGATGATCCGAGCAACGGTGCCGACGTCGAATTGGACGCGACTGCCGACAGTGAGGGTGACGACCCAAATCGGCATCGATTCCCGTTGCTGACGGTTACAAAGTCGATCGTTGGGTCACCCACGGTGGCCGGTAGCGGTGCGGAAGGCAACTTCGACGTGACGTACCAAATCGTACTTGAGAACGACGGTTCCACCCCGCTGATCAACTGGACGTTAACGGAGGACCTCGCATCGCATTTCGGGGCTTCGTTTATCGGAATCGTTGGCGCTCCGACGATTGCGTCAACGGCGATCGATCCCCCGGACCTAAATGGAGGCTTCACGGGTCGTGCGGGCGGCACCGCCCTCTTCGACGCCAGCCCAAGTCGCCTTGAAATCAATGAGACCGTGACGGTCACGCTGGTGGTTGAAATTGACCCGGACGCGGTGGGCGGGAATCGAGATTCGACGACAGGACAACTCGACAACCAAGCCGTCGCAACGGCGTTTGATCCGCAAGACCTACTGACAACCATCGCCGACGCATCGGACGACCCCGGTGTGGGTGATAATGTGGACCCAAACAATGACAACAATCCGGATGATCCGACGCCATTGTTGTTGCCGCGAGTCGTGCTCGTGAAAGACACCGTCGGGGCGCCGACTCCGGCAACCAGCGGCATCGCAGGCAACTATGAGGTTGTCTTTGAGTTGACGGTCACCAATCAAGGCAACGAGCCATTGGAACAGCTTTCCTTACTTCAGGACTTCCAAAACGACTATGGCGGCGCTTTCGTCGGGTTGGTGGGAACACCCGTGATCCTTGGCGGCGCCACAGCGAGCGACTTACCCGAATTGAACGCAAGCTATGACGGCACGAGTGCCAATAACCAATTGATCGACAATGGCGGCACGAATACCAATGAGTTGGCGGCCGGCGAATCGTTTACCGTGCGGCTGACCGTCCAGTTTGACCCCAACGCAGTCGGCGCGAACCTTTCGGGCGGCGACTTGGTCAGCCAAGCGACGGCCGCCGGAACAGGAACGCAAACGAGTACGGTCGTAACCGATTTGTCGGACGACCCCGACGACGTCACCGAGTCCGACCCCGACTTTGACATCGACACGGACGATCCCAACCGTGTCCGTGTCCCGCTGCTTTCGCTGACCAAGCAGGTCATTGGATTGCCGATCGCCGCTTCGAGCGGTGTCGCGGGCAATTTTGACGTGGTCTATGAATTCGTCGTCCGTAACGAAGGCACCACGCCGCTGGAAAACTTGTCATTGCTGGAGGATCTGGGGAGCCACTTCGGTTCGGCATTCATCGGTCTTGTCGGGACGCCCACGCTCGACGCAACCGGCGTCGCCAGTCCACCATCGCTCAACGGGTCGTTTGCGGGCACCGGCTCCGACATCGAGCTGATCGATCAGTCCTCCGCAAATCGGCTAGAAGTCAACGAGAGCGTTTCGATTCGCCTCGTTGTCGAAT
>JBCBLJ010000944.1:0-3017 GCA_038520195.1 Planctomycetota bacterium | reverse complement strand
TGAAAGCGTCAAGTTGAGTTTGATAAGCTGCCTTATCGGTGAGCAAACTACTCTGCGCGTTCAAGAGCGCTTGTCGAGCTTGATCGACTTGAAGACGACTGCTGATGCGATTGGCATCGAAGGCGGCTTCCAATTGGGCGAGACTGTCGCGAAGCGCCGCGATGTTCGAGGCTTGGTTGCGGATCTCCTGTTGGTCCTCGAGTAGTCCAAGAAAACCGCCGGCCGACGCGGCACCACTTCGGCCGCTGGGCGTACGGGCGATCAGCCCCAGCCCCGGCGAGCCGACGTCTCCGCCGAGCGTCGGCCCGGGTCCGCTGGATCGGCCGGTGATCACGTCGACGTAGAATCCCTGTTGGAACTGCTGAAATTGACGCACGTTGGCCAACAGATCGCGTTCACTTTGCGTGAGCGCTTCGAGCACCCGCGCTCGACCGCCGAATCGCAACAGCGGCTGGACGAGGCTGAAGTCGATGACCGAGGAAAAGACGTCGCTGTCGTCACCCCAGAAGTCCCACATCAGGGAGTTCACAAATCCAACCACCAATTCGCCGCCAGTCGCCGTCAAACGTTCGGCCGACGCGAAGGTGTCGGTGGCGAGTGGGCTGGTGGCTCCAACGTCGCGCCCGCGGTGTGCCTGAAAGGTATCGGTGCCGGCAAAAAACTGTTGGTCAAACTGAAACCTTTCAAACGAAACATCGAGCGCCGAAAGGTAAAGCGTTTCGACGTTGTTCTGGTAGTCTCGTGAGTTAAGCCTTGAAACGCGCACGGTTTCACGCAGATCCAGAACGACCTCACCGGCTTCGTTGCGTCGGAGACTTTCTTGCCACGACGTCGATTCGACTTGAGCAACGCGACCGTAGCGGTCCCAATCGAATCCACGTTTTCCGTCGATGCAATGCATCAGCGAGTTCGACCGAGGATCGTCAGGCGGCATCGGCGGGCAGTCGATGCTTGCCGGATCAGCGAGTCGACTTTGAGGGTCGGCGTACACGCCATTGGGCCCCAGTTCGCCACCCTTCTCGGCGATCACGCAGGCGACTTCCTGGTCCGCATCACGTCGATGCCAAGTGCGTGAACATCCTGCGATCAACAATCCGAGCAACAGAATCGTGTACCGAAACGATGGTCGGACCGGAAGTGTCGTGCGCATCGATCATCGAACGAGATTTGGAAGGGACTCTTCTATCGAAAGTCGGTGGCAAAGCTTCCGACCATAACGGTTCTTCCCTCGCGTCCGGTTAGGCAAAGCGGAGTGAGATGGGAGGCGGCCGGTCGCTGGCGGTCATCGGTCGCATGAAGGAAAGACGCCAGTGAAAAATCGAATTTCGGCGGCATTCTCAATCTCGAGCCCCGGCTACCACTCGTACGCTCAAGCGAGGGGCTTATCGGTGGTCGTGTTCGTTTCGATCGCCGGCGCGAAACGTCCATGAGTCAGTCAGGCGGCTCGCGAATGTTGTTTGACTGCTGGGGATTTGAATGTCGCTTTACGAAGAGATGAGCGACTTGCGGGAGGTGTGCCGCACTAGCAGTAGCATTGCGCTACGCGGGCGTTGGCGAAAAGGCGACGTCGCTCTCGATGTGGTTATCAAACAGCTGCGTCCCGACGCAGCGGACCAGCAAACCGTCAGCCAATGGGAACACGAGTACGAGGTCCTCCAAACGCTCGCCGGTTGAGGAGCGCCGCTTCCATACGACCTTGTCTTCGAGCACGGATTGCCGCACTTGGTGATGGCGGACAGTCACGGCGTCACGCTTCGACATGTGATGGAGTCTGGCGAGTCTTCCATTGATCGATTGCTCCTCATCGCCACCAAGATCGCTGACACTCTCCAACGGATCCATGAACAGGGCATCATTCACCAGGACATTACACCGGATAGTCTTGTCGTGTTCGGCCCCCACGACGACGTGCAACTCATTGATTTTCGATGTTCTGCCATGCTCGCCGTCGAAGACCCGATCGGGCAGATGGCTGGACGGAGGCGTGCGACACCGATGTACATGTCACCGGAGCAAACCGGCCGAACGAATCGATTGCTCGACAGCCGCTCCGACCTGTACTCCTTGGGCGTGACGTTGTACGAGGCGTTTGTCGGCGCACCTCCGTTTCAAACAAATGACTTGCTTGAGATCATTCACGCGCACCTCGCCAAACAGCCGACCGCCCCCGATGATCTCAATGCCGCTCTTCCAAAGTCTCTCTCGGGGATTCTGTTGAAGCTGTTGGCGAAGAGTTCGGAAGAGCGGTACCAGACGGCGTTCGGATTGAAAAAAGATCTTGAGCGTTGCCTGGCGTGTTACGAATCGGATCCCGATTCAACGTTCGAACTTGGGGCGGAAGATGATCGCAGTCAAATGCGGCTTCCGCGAAGGCTGTACGGACGGGAGACAGCCATGCGGACGTTGCTCGATGCGTTCGAACGGACGCGCGGTGGTGGCGTTGAATCCGTGTTCATCGCCGGGCACTCTGGGATCGGAAAGACATCGTTGGTCAATGAAGTTCAACGATCATTCGCGGACTCCCGCAGTCACTCGATTTCGGGCAAGTTCGACCAATTCAACCGCGACATTCCCTATCAGGCCTTGATTGCGGCGGTTCGCGGCTTGATCCGTCAGGTGCTCGTCGCGGACGCCGCCACAGTCGCTGAATTCAGAGAGTCGGTGACGATCGCTCTCGATGGAAACGGACGTGTCTTGTTGGATGTGTTGCCGGATTTGGAGTTGGTCCTGAGTAAGCAACCGGCGGTGCCAATACTCGACCCGCCGCAGGCCCGCGAGCGTTTCCGCGCGACCTTTCTCGCGATGTTACGGGCTTGCGCGACAAAGAATCGACCCTTGGTCATCTTTTTGGATGACGTCCAGTGGGCCGACCCACCCACGTTGGACCTGATCCGAGCGTTAACAACCGAAACGATGGGAGGACACCTGTTGCTGTTGCTTTCGTACCGCGACAACGAAGTCTTCCAACGGCATCCGATTCGGCGACTCGTGGCGGACTTACAAGAAGCGAAGGCAGC
>JBCBLJ010000480.1:0-6501 GCA_038520195.1 Planctomycetota bacterium | reverse complement strand
GGTGAAGGCGTCTTCATCACGAAGTTCCATTTGTCGCCGACCTTCAACGGCTTCTCCGGAAAGTTCAGCGTCGCTTGCTTGGACATCTGCTTCACCATGTCGGCCATCGGCATGCCACCCAAGTTGCCGAGCTCGGCCTTCACCTCACCGAGATCTACCTCCAGAATCTCACCGCTGGGTTTCATCGTCTGCGTCATCGGCTTTCCAATGAGCCCACGAACGTTCTGCCCAATCTGAGCCGCCTGCGGCGAGTCTTCCTTGTCGTCGCTATCAAATTTCACAAGGCCGACCGGCGTGAGGCTATCGACGGCCATGCGGTCGATGGTTGTTTCGATGGTCGCGATTCCGTCTTTCAAACCGGTGCAATCCCAACTCATCCAAGTCTTCGTCGTGCTGCTGTTGCGAATGTCATTGCCGGCGATCGACATCTCCATCTCCATGGCCTGCTCCATTTCAAAGAGCAGTTTGTCGCCTTGATTGAATTTCCACTGCAGCTGGACGCCGTCCTGCGCCCGGAGCGTCCCGAAACAGAGAAAGGCAACGACGATGGGCAAGATGTAGCGGAACGTAGGCTGTGAGCGATGCATTGGGTCATCTTTGGTTGGTAGGTGGGCAAAATCGCCGGCTCGCATTCTACTCGAAGTCACGTCGGCAATCGCCATGGCATCGCTTCGAACGAGCGTCTTTCGATGCCCTACCGGCTACGCCCCGAATCACGGACGCGACGAAGCTCTGCTCGCAGCCGCGCAACAGTCTCCGGCAGGTCCGCGAAACGATTGGTGGTCTCGGCAGGATCGTCTGCCAAGTTGTAGAGTTGACCGACGGGACCACCGGGTGTCGGCTTGACCCGCGACGGCTTGGAGAATCCACCGGAACCGAGCCCTTCGATCAGTTTCCAGTCGCCGACACGAACCGTCATGGTCTTGTTGCCCGATTCCATCACAAACGAAGGTCGAACGGGTTCGTCGTCAGATACTTGGCCACGCAGAACCGGAAGTAGATCAAAGCTATCCGGGCCGGCGTCTTGCGGAAGTTCCACTCCAACGATCGCCGCAAACGTCGCGAGCAAATCGGTGAAACAGATCGTCTGTTCGCTCACCGAGGCGGGCGCCACCACGCCAGGCCAACGCACCACAAACGGCATTCGATGGCCGCCCTCCCAGGCGTCCGCTTTCATCCCTCGCAAACCGCCGGAGCTGTTGTGTGCAAAGCGGTTAACGTCCGCTTCGTACCAAACCGGTCCGTTATCTGATGTAACGATGACGAGCGTTTCTTTGTCCATCTCGTTCTTCTGAAGAGCCTGGAGGACTTTCCCAATCATCGCGTCCACCATGACCGTAAAATCGCCGTACATAGAAGCCTTGCTTGAGTCGATGAACTCGGGGCTGGGTAGCCACGGCGTGTGCGGGGCTGGATAGGCGAGATACATCATCAAGGGCTGTTGTGGCGCCGATTTGGCATGCGCATCGATGACGTCGATCGCTTCTTCGGTGAATTTGGGCAAGACGTCTTTCAGTTCCAGACCTGGTGCGATCCCGCCAGCCCGCCAGAAGGCACCTTGAATGGGGCTCCAACCCGGGCTGCTGTTCGCCGAGATGTTGAGCGATGGCGGTGAGACGGCTCGATCACCGCGGAGATAGAAGTAAGGTGGGATGTCCGTCGACGCGCGGATTCCGAAAAAGGACTGAAAGCCACGGTCAATCGGCCCGCCCGGCAAGGGTTTGTCGTATCCATCTTCGTTAAATCCGAGGTGCCATTTACCGACCATTGCGGTCCGATAACCCGATTCCGCCAACAAAGACGCGATGGTCACGCGGTTTTCGGCGATCGTCGGCTTCTTCCGCCACTGTCCAGGATTGGCGCGAAACGGGTACCGGCCGGTCATCAATCCATAACGAGAAAGATGACACAACGGGCCGGGCGCGTGTGCATCGGTAAAGCGCATTCCGTCGCGCGCGAGTTGATTGAGGTTTGGTGTCGGGATTTTTGATTCGGCGTTGTAGCAGCCCGGGTCCCCGTAACCCATGTCATCAACCATGATCACCACGATATGAGATCGCGCGGAGCTCACGTTTTCCGCACAGATCGGGGCCGAGTCGATCCAAAGGCTTGTGGCAAGGACCAATCCGATCCACAGGCGACCCACGGCGGTCACGGTGGCACTGACGCGACCCTCAGGATTCAAACCAACGACGCTCATGCGATCCTCTCCAGCTGACGAATCGCCCCACCATCGGGGCATTTGACCCAAGATTATTGCATGCCGCGAAGAAGAATCGCCAGAGAGCGCATCGAGATCTCGATGCGAAAGACGCGATCAGGCCGAACCCCGTTCGATAGCGATGTGTCCAAGCCACATCCGCGAACCAGCCACCGTCTTCTGGAGGATAATAAAATGATCGAGCATTCCGCCATTTTGAGCTGATTCAGAAACGTTTCGAGCAATTCGGGTTCCCGCTTCGGCGAAATCGTAATGTCGTACCTTGCGACGATGACTCAACGCTCTTCATCTGCAGCGGCATGCAGCCGCACAAGCAACGATTTCGCAAACCGGATGGAGGCCGCGAAGGATCCCTTCAGAGCTGTGTCCGAACCGACGATCTTGAGTTGGTGGGCGATCCGACGCACCTGACCTACTTTGAGATGCTCGGCAATTTTTCATTCGGCGGCCCCGAATTCGAGCACTCG
The DNA here is from genome assembly GCA_038520195.1 of Planctomycetota bacterium. Classification (GTDB taxonomy): domain Bacteria; phylum Planctomycetota; class Planctomycetia; order Pirellulales; family Pirellulaceae; genus Stieleria. The sequence goes on along the minus strand of JBCBLJ010000480.1, from coordinate 3,813 downwards.
GTCGATCTCTGGCACTGCGTCTTGACGGATCTTAACGTGACCGGGGTTCATGTCCGCGTCCATCCGTCACAAGAAAAGCATCGGCGTCTATGGGAGCGTCATGGCTACCGCGTCGAACCGGATGATCAATGCTGTTGGAGTGACGGCGAGATCGGTGGGTTCTGTTGTGAGGTATTTGTGGAGGACCTTGAACTCGGCAACCTTGTTCAACCGCTGGAACACTCGACGGATGTCGGCTTTGGCTGGGAACGCTTGGTGCAAGTTCTTGAGCGCCAGAATTGCGTCTACCAATCGTCTCTCTTTGAGCAGAGCATCCATCCCGTTCTGTCTGACCATCAACGCACGCTCTCCGTGCTGCTAGAGAACGGCGTCACTCCGGGGTCTCGAGGCAGAAGCTATGTTTGTCGGCGGTTACTTCGGCGAATGCTCAAGTATCTGAACGGGTCGGAAACATTTGAGTTCGACGACCTGCTCGATCACGAGCGTGAGTTGCGCCGAAAGAGCCTGCAACATGGGCAGCGATACTGGCGTCGCCACAAGGACAAACCGCTGGAGTTCTGGTGGGAGACCTTTGGCATCCTTCCAGAAGAAGTGGAACGGTTGCATTGACGGAAGGCGGCAATCCTTCACGTGATGATGTAGTCGCCTTCGAGTTTCCAGTGCCGCGTGGCGACGGTCTTGTTACCACGCGATGAGTCGATGATCCGTCCCTGAAACATGAACTTCTGGCGAATCCGAAGCCCGACCGGCCGAGTGAGCGGGTCCGCCAGCCCGGGGGTGTCTGTGCAGCGATAAACGTGACCGCTGGCTTGATCCGGGATGTATCGATCCTCGGCAGTTGTGTCCGTTTCGTGGCTCGGCGGCCGCGAGCGGTAACCGTATTTCGCCAACGGCGAACCATCGCGTACCAGACCATCTTCCTGGTAGCTGCGGGTAAGACTACCTCCGGGCACTTTGAAGGTGCTTGATTGGTCAACGAGTGCGTCCGTCGCGACCCAGTTCTCCATCCTCGGCGTGGCGCTGGTGAAACGACCCATCTGCGTCGTTGCGAATCCCTTGATGTACTGACGATACTCGTACCGTGATGCGTCACAATCAGGATCAAAGCGGATGATGACGCGGAATTTGCCTTTGCACCAAAAGCCGTCACGCAACGCCCTCAGCCTGATCGGATTCACTTGCAGTGCGCGGAACTCGAGGAGATTGGTTTCCGCGTCCTCCGCGGCAGTGAAATCATGATGTGGGAAACGTTTCGCGAGCGCGACTTCATCGCGTCGCCCCGCCGTTTCCAGGGACTGAATCATTCGCCCCAAAGACCGTGGTCCAAATTTTCCGTCGGCGCTCAGACTCGGAAGCACCTGGCGAGCTTGCCACGCATGGATGGCTTGAGACGTCGTGGCACCCATCGGCCCCTTCTCGTCTGCCCCCACTTCGCGCCGGATAATGCGAACGAGCGGCGAGGAGTAGCCGCGGTTGCGGTTGTAGCGGTTGGCGGAGTTGACGTTGAGAACCATCGGGACCTTCGCGGGTTGAGGGAAGCGATTTCGTTAACAAAACCGTTCTCGTAACGCCGCGCGAATTGTTACCGAGAAAATGGGCTAAATCGCGAAAGAAGTCCCCGTCTGGCAACCATTGAAAAACGACGTGTGCGCGGATCAAAAGCGACAGTCGGCTGTCATGCCGAACACAAAATGCAACTCTTTTCCTGTCGCAAACCTTCACCGGCGTGAGAAGCGTTGGCGGATGACGGTTCGATTGGATGCAGAAGGAATCGAACGACTCCAATGCGCGATCCACTTGTCATCTTCACGCATTCCTCATCAACAGACCGGAGGCTGGTCTCCAATCGGGTCATCACATTTGTACCGTCGTCGACGTGTGCAAACGGCCTGATAAAGTTCCGCCCGCGTAGCTGCTCTACGGCCCCAGAAACACTTAGAAGAAGGATTTGACGATGACCAGATTTCGACTCTTGATGGTGGCGTTCGGCGCCATTGTGCTGACTCAACCGGCACTCGCGCAAACGTTTAGCAAGCCTTTCCGTAAGACGTCCGCCTCGTTCTTTGAGACGAGCGCTCAGCAACAGTGGGATGAGTGGGAAACTCCGACACCGGACGCGCAGGATTCCGATTCAGAAACGAACCGCTCGTTAGGACAATGGCGTTCGGACATCGTGTTCAACAATCCCAGCAACTTTCCGAACCCGGCCAACATTTGGACCGCGTCTTCACAAGACTCCGACATCGACGCCGCCAGTCGAACGTTTTGGAATTACGGATACGCGCTCGCTTCGATTTATGTTCAGGGTGACGCAGAGTCGGACGCGGAAAGTCGATTTCGATTCGACTTCACGTTGGACAATCCCGGACGAATCGTTCTTCAAGGCGTGATCGGTGTCACGAACTTTTTTGGCCGTGATCAGGCTCGCGACATTTCGGGCGAGGCGAAAGTGGTCGTCCGGGTGATCGACAGAAGCACGAACCAAAACGTTTTTCGTAAGGTTGTCTCGATGAACGCCGTCAGTTCGGCGCGTTTCATCGATGAGTTTGAATTTGACGACGAGACGATTGAATTGTCTTCGGGCACCTACCGGTTGGTCGTGAATGCAACGGCCTACGACATTGCGATCTACGATCAAGTCAATTTTTCGCTCGCGAACGCATTTGTCGAGCTTGAGGGTTGGGTCGAGGAAGACTGATCGAAAACCCGAGTTGACTTCTCGTAGGCAGCCGCCATTTCAATGGCGGCTGTTTGCGATTGCTGGCTTCGTCAAGCGTGGGTTTCGGTACGCCAGGGTTTCAGCACCGATTCGAGCGAAGCCTGTGCTCTGCGATGACACAGACAACGCTGCTGTAAATACATTGGGGGTGAACAGCGAAACGCTGCTTTCCCTCGCATTGACTGGACGTCGAGAATCGGCCCATGAAAACCGTATGCTACTTGTCTTTCTCTTGTCTAGCGTTCTTTTGGGCCTCAGGAGCCTTTTGCGAAGGCCCGCCGAATGTGGTGGTGATCTTTGCGGATGACTTGGGTTACGGGGACGTCGGATGCTACGGAGCGACGAAAGTTCAGACACCGAACATCGATCAACTGGCACGGGAAGGGAAACGATTCACCGACGCGCACTCGGCATCCGCCGTTTGCACGCCGTCTCGGTACGCATTGATGACGGGTGAATATCCACATCGAATGAATTTGAGCAAACCCGTTTTTCTGAAAACCGGATTGGTCATCGACACCGATCAGTCGACGGTCGCGAGCATCATGAAGCGGGCGGGATATGCGACCGCGTGCATCGGTAAGTGGCACCTTGGTTTTGGTGAACCCGCTCCCGATTGGAACGGCGAGTTGAAGCCGGGGCCACTGGAATTGGGGTTCGACTACTATTTCGGCGTGCCCGTCGTGAACAGTCACCCACCGTTTGTTTATGTCGAGAACCGTCGGGTCATCGGGTTAGCCTCGGAGGATCCGTTTGTGTTTGGACAACGGGCCAAGACCCGTGTCTTCCCCGAAAAGATGCAGCTCTCGCAAATCGGCGGGGCCGAAGCGGCTCATAAGCTCTACAACGACGAAGCCGTCGGAACGACGCTCACCGAGAAGGCGGTCGATTGGATTCAATCCCATTCCAAGCGTCCGTTTTTTCTGTACCTAGCGACGACCAACATCCATCACCCGTTCACACCGGCACCGCGATTCAAAGGAACCAGTCAGTGCGGGCCGTACGGCGACTTCATTCATGAACTGGACTGGATCGTCGGCGAGGTCATGATGACGTTGGAGAAACAGGGCGTTGCAGACAACACTCTTGTTATT